>JBBDIG010000028.1:0-70552 GCA_040880525.1 Bacteroidia bacterium | reverse complement strand
CATTGCGTCTCTACGCACACACACACAATCACAGGCGTTTCTCCCTCCTGCCGTTTCTCCCCTCTGGGGGCCGGGGGGCCTGCCTTCATTCCATAAATAATGTTTCTGCCAGTTTTCTGAGCGTAGTTAGTGAAATGGTATTTGGACTGTCAGAGAGGGCTTTTTCAGGATCGGGGTGTACCTCGAAGAAGAATCCGCTGGCGCCAAAGATAGCGGCTGCCTTTGCTATTTGCGGTACGTATCCCCGGTTTCCGCCCGAACTGCCTCCGGCTCCACCGGGTCGCTGTACCGCATGGGTCGCATCCATTACTACCGGGTAGCCCAGTTCAAGCATATCCACGATATTCCGGAAATCAACTACCAGATTATTATAGCCGTACATATTGCCCCTTTCTGTGAGCAGAATTTGGGAATTGCCGCTGCTCTCCAGTTTCTTCACCACAAACGCCATGTCGTGGCCGGAGAGGAACTGCCCTTTCTTTACGTTCACGATCTTTCCGGTTTCGGCAGCCGCCAGCAGCAAATCAGTCTGCCTGCACAGAAATGCGGGAATTTGGAGAATGTCCACTACCTCCGCGGCCTGCTGTGCCTGATGGCTTTCATGGATGTCTGTAATGAGTGGCAGTCCATGCTTTTGTCCGATCCGCCCCAGCGCTTCCAAACCGTGCTCCATTCCCCGCCCGCGATATGAACTCACCGAGGTGCGGTTGGCCTTATCAAAAGAAGCCTTGAAAATGACCGGGATCTCAAACTTCTCCCGCAGCTCCTCCAGGGTTTCAGCGATTTCATTCATGATCGCATCATCTTCCACCACACAAGGACCGGCAATAAGGAACTTTTCTGCAATGAGACGCTGATATAATGCTGTCGATTCCACTATTTTATTCGGTTGCCATACACTACGAAATGCGGATTCAGCAGATTTTCCTTGTTGTAGCGCAGCCGCTCTCCCGTTTCATGGTTCAATACCTCACCGCCCGCTTCTTCCACAATGGCCTGTGCCGCACCGGTGTCCCATTCCATTGTTGGCGCCAGCCGGGGATAGAGCTGCGCTTCTCCTTTGGCCACCAGCATAAATTTCAAAGAGCTTCCCATAGACACGGCCTCGGGATTATTATACTTGCTGATAAAATCTTCGGTTTCCTTATTTAGATGAGACCGTGAACAGACAATACTGAGGCCCTCATCTTTTTCAGAAAATTCAGAAGCTGCAAGGAAATATTTCTCACCGGCCTTTTCCATCCAGGCGCCTTCGCCTGTAGCCGCACAATAGGCCTCATCCAGCACCGGGGCGAATACCACTCCCAAAACCGGGTATCCATTTTCGATCAGAGCAATATTCACCGTGAACTCACCATTTCTCTTGATAAATTCCTTTGTGCCGTCCAGCGGATCCACGAGCCAAAACCGCTCATAATGCCTGCGCTCCTCATAGGGTATTTCCTTATTTTCTTCTGAAATAATCGGATAATCATATTCAGCCCGGAGAAAGTCGCATATCACTTTATTGGCTGCCCTGTCAGCTTCCGTGAGGGGTGAATCATCCGCTTTGGCCGTTACATTCCAATCCTCCGCATTTTTGGTATCATAAATTTCCAGGATCGCTGCGCCCGCTTTTCTGGCAATGGCTTCGATCTCTTCAATTTTTACGTCCGTGCTACTTTTTGATTTTTCCATCCACATCAATTAATATATTCTTAAAATTCACATTTACATTCTCAACGTTTTCCCCGGTTTTTTCCATCCCGCCACCGGTGCCTGGGTCCCCGCCTTCCGGGAATTTCCTTCCCCATTTGATCCTGCCCCAAATGCGTTCATGGACATAATACAGTATAACTTTCGTTACGACTTCAGTAACTCCAACCTGCAGCGCTCCCATTGGATTTGAAGTATAAAAATAGGAAATAAGGATGGTGTCCAAAGTGCCTAATGTCCTCCAGCTCAAGCCTTTTACGATGCTCCGGATGTGACTGGCCCGTTTGGTAAGCCGTCCCCATTTTACAATATTCCATATTCGTTCATGGAAATAATATAACACGATCTTGGTCACGACCTCCGTGCCGGCAATACTGGCAGCATGAGAGATATTCCCGAAAACAATATAGGAAATCACGAGCGTATCCAACGTACCGAGACAGCGCCAGCTAATGCCTTTTACCAAACTTCGGGTGCGGGAATCCTTCATCGTATAATTTAAATAAGCGGCAAAGTTCCGAAGTTTTTAGGCAGCATAATATCTTTGCAGCAAAATTCTAAGGCTGATTTGGAAAATATACATCCTCTCCAGGGACACAAAGTTGGGCGTCCTGAGAAGGAAGCACTATTAAAACAACACGGAAAAGTACTATGGCTTACGGGGCTGTCCGGCTCCGGGAAAAGCACCCTGGCAAAGGGCCTTGAGGAACGGCTGATCGCAAGCGGCCACCTGACCATGCTACTGGATGGCGACAACCTCCGCACAGGCCTCAACAGCAATCTTTCATTTACAGAAGCTGACCGTCTTGAAAATATCAGAAGGGTGGCAGAGGTTTCCAGGCTATTTCTTTCTGCCGGGGTCATCACCATCAACAGCTTCATTTCTCCTACACTGGAAATACGTGAAATGGCGCGGAAGATCATCGGGCCGGAGGATTTTCTGGAGGTGTACGTCAACAGTCCGCTGGCGGTTTGTGAAGACCGGGATGTGAAGGGTTTATATGAAAAAGCGCGCAATGGCGAAATCCTTAACTTTACCGGAATTGACGCCCCTTTTGAAGAACCGGAATCTCCGGCCTTTGAAATTCGTACTGATAAATTTTCAATAGAAGAGAGTGTGCAACGACTTTATCATTTTCTTCAATCACATATTTCTATTTCTTAATCATGGATACGATCAACTATAAGCTCAGCCATCTGGATATTTTAGAGGCTGAGTCAATTTACGTGATCCGCGAAGTCGCATCACAGTTCGAAAGTCCGGTACTACTTTTTTCGGGCGGGAAAGACAGCATCGTTTTATTGCACCTGTGCCGCAAAGCTTTTCACCCGGCAAGGCTGCCCTTCCCGCTGTTGCATGTGGATACCGGGCACAACTTTGACGAAACCATTGAGTTTCGCGACCGCCTTGTCAAACAAATAGGTGCGAACCTGATCGTGGCTTATGTGCAGGACACCATCAATTCGGGCCGTGTTGCCGAGGAGACCGGGGCGAATGCCAGCCGCAATGCCCTGCAGACCACTACCCTGCTGGATGCCATAGAGAAGAACGGCTTTGATGGCGCAATGGGCGGTGCCCGCAGAGACGAGGAGAAAGCCCGTGCGAAAGAACGCTTCTTCTCCCACCGCGATGAATTCGGGCAATGGGACCCCAAAAACCAGCGCCCGGAACTCTGGTCGCTTTTTAACGGACGGAAAAATTTCGGAGAGCACTTTCGCATCTTCCCCATCAGTAACTGGACGGAAATGGACATCTGGCAATACATCCAGCGCGAAAGCCTGGAACTGCCATCCATCTATTTTTCGCACTCAAGAAGCTGCGTGAAGAGGAATGGTGTCTGGCTTGGCGTTACCGATTTCCTGAATATAAATGACGATGAGGTTGTAGAAGAGAAGACGGTACGTTTCCGCACGGTAGGCGATGCCACCTGCACCGGAGCTTTTGAATCCACCGCTTCCACACTGGATGAGATCATTGATGAAGTGTCAACCCTGCGCCTCACCGAACGTGGCGGCCGCGCAGACGACAAACGCTCAGAAGCCTCAATGGAAGACCGAAAGAAAGCGGGGTACTTTTAGTAAGACGGTAAGATGGTAAGACGGTAAGTAGTGAGTATTGAAACTTGGTGTCTATAACCAAAAATCTTTGTACTACTTAGTGTTCTTTGTGGCTTAGTGGCTATTAAATAAAAACTTAGTGCTACTTAGTGCCCTTTGTGGCTTAGTGTCTAATAATAACTTAATAAAAACTTAGTGACCCTTCGTGCCTCCGTGCCTTAGTGTCTATAAACATTAAATATAAAAACTTAGTGCTACTTAGTGCCCTTTGTGGCTTAGTGGCAAAAAACAAAAACACATGGATTTACTTCGATTTGCTACAGCAGGAAGCGTTGATGACGGAAAAAGCACCCTCATTGGCCGACTGATGTTTGATACCAAAACCATCTTTGAAGACCAGCTTGAGGCTATAGAGGAAAGCAGCCGGAAGCGCGGAGAAGATTACGTGAACCTGGCACTGCTGACTGACGGCTTGCGCGCTGAACGTGAGCAGGGGATTACTATTGATGTGGCATACCGCTATTTTGCTACTCCCAACCGAAAATTCATCCTGGCCGATTCTCCGGGCCATATTCAATACACCCGGAATATGGTGACAGGTGCATCGAATTCCCAGTTGGCTATTATCCTGGTGGACGTGCGCCACGGAGTAGTGGAGCAGACCCGCAGGCACAGCTTCATCGTAGGATTGCTGGGCATCAAACACGTGGTGGTTTGCATCAATAAAATGGACCTGGTGGATTACTCACAGGAAAAATTTGAGGAGGTGAAGAAGGACTACCTCTCCTTCATCTCGAAAGTCAATATTCCGGAGATCCACTTTGTGCCTGTAAGCGCACTGCTGGGAGACAACATTGTGGAAAAATCAGAGAAGATGCCCTGGTATAAAGGTTCTTCCCTACTTTATACACTCGAAAATGTACAGGTAGTATCGGACTACGATTTTGTGGACAGCCGCTTCCCCGTGCAGTATGTGGTGAAGCCGCAAATAAAAGGCTACCAGGATTACCGGGGATATGCAGGCAGAGTGGCCGGTGGCGTCTTTAAACCGGGAGATGATGTGGTGGTGCTGCCTTCCGGCTTTTCCAGCAAGATCAGCAGCATTGATACCTTCAGCGGCCCGGTGGAGGAAGCATTTCCGCCTATGTCCGTCACTATGCGGCTTGAAAATGAAATTGACATCAGCCGGGGGGATATGATCGTGAAGGAGAACAACCAGCCTAAAGTGGAGCAGGATATTGACCTGATGATCTGCTGGCTGAATGAAAAGCCGCTGCAGCCCAACGGCAAATACACGCTCCGGCATACGACCAAAGAGGCTCGCTGTGTCGTGAAGGAGGTGCTGTATAAAGTGGATATTAATACGCTGCACCGGGTGGAAGATAATAAGGAGATCCGCCTGAATGATATTGGCCGGATCCGTATTCGTACTACGCAGCCGCTCTTCTTTGATACCTATCAGCGGAACAAGGGCACCGGCAGCCTGATCCTGGTGGATGAGGCTACCAATACTACCGTGGGAGCGGGAATGATCTTGTAGTTGGTTTTAGGCGCTAAGTTTCACAAAGGTTTTTTGAACGGGTGGCATGACTGGCTGGCAGATGGGCGATGAAGGAACATTTTTTGATGAGGCGGGCCGGTTGCTGTAAGCAGGCGGTTTTTACCTGCACTTTGATGGTTCTTTTTAATTCAGGCAATAAATATTAATCTGGAAGAACATTAGATTGCAGCTTACGTTGGAACCTGCCAAAAATGGAGGAAACAGGATTACCCGAAATGAGACAAAAGAAAGCAATTGAGTATAATACAACCAGCCGGCTTGGGCTGACCAGGGCTTGTGCCTATTGCCTGCTCTTCGTGATGGTACTGCTCTCTTCCGGCAGCGTAGCGTCTTTCCTGGCAAACATCGATAACTGCATGGCGGAAATCACCGATCATTGCGAACCGGATGCAGAATCAGAAAAGAAAGAAGGCAAAGAAGAAACTGAGAAGGAAATTTATCTCAGCAACATTCATCCATCCGGCCTTTTTCATTATAACGAAGATTTACTTCAGAAGATTAATTCAAATAATAGCAATAGTTTTAATATTGATATAATTACACCCCCTCCGGAAAGGGTGTAATTTAATTTTATATATCCACTTACGGACCTCCAATTTTTATTTCTTTTTTAACAAAAGCTTCCTGGTCGCCACCAGAAGCCATAGCACTGTCTGTTCCACAGAACTTAATGGACCAGCTTAATTTAAGTATTTACCAAAAATGCAATTTCAGAATAAAAACAATTTTTTTAAAAACCTGAAGTATGACCTGCCGGCAAGTATTGTGGTTTTTCTCGTGGCCATGCCGCTTTGCCTCGGGATCGCACTTGCTTCAGGAGCTCCGCTTTTCTCAGGAATAATTGCCGGGATCGTGGGTGGAGTTTTGGTCTCCCTGCTAAGCAATTCACCGCTTGGGGTGAGCGGGCCTGCTGCGGGGCTGGCGGTGATTGTGCTCTCCTCCATCCAGGAACTGGGAGCTTTCGAGATTTTTCTCTTTGCAGTGGTGATTGTCGGTGTGATCCAGATAATCCTGGGACTGCTGAAGGCGGGTGTGATCGGATACTATTTCCCCTCCTCCGTCATCAAAGGAATGCTCACCGGCATCGGGATCGTTATCGTGCTGAAGCAAATTCCCCACGCCCTGGGTTACGATAAAATACCTTTGAGCGATTTCGCCTTTTCGCAAATTGATGGACACAATACCCTCAGCGAACTCTGGTACATGTTCGATAAGATTTCTCCGGGAGCCGTGGCCATCGCCATTTTTTCTATGACAATCCTCATCCTTTGGGAGCGGCCTTTTATGAAAAAACTGCCTTTCATAAATCTGGTGCAGGGACCGCTGGTGGTCGTGGTTTCAGGTATTTTGCTGAATATGCTGTTTATGGACATGGATTTCTTTTCGCTGAGGACCGATCAGGTTGTTTCTATACCCGTAGCTGATTCCATTGCCGGATTTTTCAGACAGTTTACTTTCCCTGATTTTACGCAATGGTCGAATCCACAGGTTTATATTGTGGCGCTTACCATAGCGGTAGTTGCGAGCCTCGAAACGCTCCTGTCAGTAGAAGCCGTTGATAAACTGGATCCGCAAAAAAGAGTAACCTCAACCAATCGCGAACTGATGGCGCAGGGTGCAGGAAATATGGTATCCGGTCTTATTGGCGGTATGCCTATTACGCAGGTCATTGTGCGGAGCTCCGCCAATGTGCAGTCTGGCGGAAAAACAAAAGCATCCGCATTTTTTCATGGCATATTATTGCTGGTTTTCGTCATGGCCGTACCGAATGTATTGAACCTGATCCCGCTGGCATCGCTGGCCGCAATTCTCTTTATGGTGGGCTACAAACTGGCGAAACCGGCCCTGTTCAAAGAAATGTATCTCAGCGGAAGGTCTCAGTTTATTCCATTTATGGTTACCATTCTCGGCCTCGTATTTACTGATCTGCTTATCGGCATTGGATTAGGCCTCATCGTGGCGATCATTCATATTTTATGGAACAATTATAAAACACCTTATCATTTTCATTTAAGGGATTATGTAAACGGCAAACCACTGAAAATTCAATTATCAGAGGATGTTACCTTTCTTAATAAAGCCAGTATTTCACGTACGCTGAATCAATTGCCTGACGGGGCGCATGTGATCATTGATGCCTCTCAAACCAATACCATCCACCCGGATGTGCTGGAGATCATTGAAGATTTTGATGCGAATGCACATACACGAAACATCAGGCTGGATCTGATCGGACTGAAGAAGGAACAATCCCATGATCCTGTTAAGCATTTTGGACGCGTGGTACTCAAGCATCCCGATTCTTATAAATTTAAAGAAAAGGAACCGGTCCGCACTTTTGAACTTTAATATTAATTAAAAAGGTGCTATTGGTATTTTACGGAGAGCACGCGTTACATTAATCGCTAAACGCGCGCTAACGGGTGGAAATGAAGGCTCAATATCGTAAGGTTTAAACCTTACGCTATTGAGCCTTTACCAATTAAAAATAGTGATGAATAAATACCCGGAATTTTTTCATTCCATAAGAATATCAAAACCTATTTTTGCCGCCTATTAGTTTACGGAAACAAAAAACCAGGGATTATGGCAAATAACTTACTCAAGGGAAAACGGGGGTTGATTTTTGGAGCGCTGGATGAAAGCTCAATTGCATGGGCAGTAGCGGAAAAAGCGCACGAGGAGCAGGGAAAATTTGTACTGAGCAATGCGCCCATAGCCATGAGGCTGGGCAAGCTTAAAGACTTAGCTGAAAAATGCAATGCAGAGATCATCACTGCTGATGCTACTTCGGTGGAGGACCTGGAAAAGCTGCTGACCGAAACCATGGAAACCCTGGGTGGAAAGCTGGATTTCGTTCTTCACTCCATTGGCATGTCTCCCAACGTGAGGAAGAAGCGTGAATACACAGACCTCAATTATGACTTCTTTCAGAAAACGCTGGACATATCCGCACTCTCACTGCACAAGGTTCTTCAAACGGCCTGGAAGCTGGATGCGCTGAACCAAAATGCTTCTGTGGTGACCCTCACCTATATTGCCGCTCAGCGCACCTTTCCTGATTACAGCGACATGGCGCAGGCAAAGGCATTGCTCGAAAGCATCGTCCGCAGTTTCGGCTATTTCTATGGCAGGGAAAAAGGTGTACGAATAAACTCTGTTTCGCAGTCGCCCACCAAAACCACAGCAGGAACAGGCGTTTCAGGCTTCGATGTATTTTTTGATTATGCTGATAAAATGTCTCCCCTGGGAAATGCCAGCGCTTCCAGTTGTGCCGAATTCTGCATCTCCCTTTTCAGCGATTACACCCGCATGGTCACCATGCAAAACCTGTATCATGACGGTGGCTTCAGCAGCTCCGGAATGACGAAGGACATTGTGCAGCAAATTGCAGGTGGACAAAATGATTAAGCCGGGCTTAGTGAAATGCTTAGAATCAATTTTATTTTAAAAAACTGTTTTCCGGTTTCAAAAAAAGTATAGTTATTTACTTTTTTAATTACAAACATAAATATGGTTCGTGGTGCTTTAATGAAAGAAAAAGAGGCATTTCTATTTATCTTACTTAATTGCCCCTGGATTCAACCGGGGAAATGGGATAAAACAGAACACAGCCGGTTCAACGGTTTACTGAACAGGAGCTAAAAAGCTACGAAGCAAAGAAATTATGGCAGAACCATCACAAAACAAAAAAGCCCTGAATTTATTAAATCAAAACTCAAGGCCTTTTTAATTCTGTTTATAATTTCCTCAGCGGCTTTGAAATTCTTCAAGCGCTTTATGGGTGGCATGGCAAACCTCTGCGCATTTCTGACAGTGATCATCATCATGTTTGCGGCATTCAGCTTCACATTTTTTAATTACGCCTACAGCCATTTTCATTGTTTCATCCGTAAATTGGGAATTGCGCCCGATATAGCGCGTTAAAAGAGCGCACAAGTCAGCACAGTCGCGGTCTGTGTTAATGCATACGGCTTTTCCCTCTGATCCTTCATTAATGCACATTGTTGCGCAGGTTTCGCAGGCAGTTATACACTTGATTAATTGATGCAACAAATCGTTCTTTGCTTCGGACTTCATGGTTCTGTTTTTTTATTATAATTTAAATAAATTTACAACCCCGGTAAAACGATAATGTTTACTAAATTTTAATCATCACTGAACATTCATTCTCTCCTTCATTCATTGTTATTTTGCATGAATGCCAAAAGAAAAACTGCTTACGTTTACTGACCGTGGAATCTATTGTTTGCGCGCCAATTTATACCTGGATCCCTGGAAACCGGTGGACAAGGCCATCGTAACGCATGGCCACTCCGACCATGCCCGTCCGGGAAGCAGGCACTATATCGCCCAGCATGATTCCGTCCCCATTCTGAAGCTGCGCCTGGGAGACAGCCCGGTGACGGGCATCGGGTATGGCGAGCCATTCTCCATAAACGGAGTTACATTTTCGCTGCATCCTGCCGGCCATATCATTGGATCGGCACAGGTGCGGGTGGAATATAAAGGCGAGATTTGGGTTTTTACCGGGGATTATAAAACGGAGAATGATAATCTCTGTACACCTTACGAATCAATAAAGTGCAATGTCTTTATCTCCGAATCAACTTTTGCACTGCCGGTTTACCGTTGGCGGCCACAGGCGGAGGTATTTGCCGAGATCAATAGCTGGTGGAGACGCAATGCCGAAGCAGGAAAAACCAGCCTTTTATTGGGCTACACGCTGGGAAAGGCGCAACGGCTGTTTCATAACGTTGACCCCTCCATAGGCCGGATTTTCGGGCATGGAGCGATTTGCAATATGCACGAGGTGCTGAGGACGCATGGCATTCCGTTGCGGCCTCTGGAACGGATCACCAGCGAAACGGACCGAAGGCTATTCCCGGGCTCTCTGGTGATTGCACCGCCCTCCGCGCTAAGCAGTCCCTGGGTCCGGAAGTTCTACCCTTTTGCCACCGGCACGGCCTCCGGCTGGATGCAGGTGAGAGGTGCCCGCAGGCGCAGGGCTGTTGACCGGGGTTTCGTCCTCTCGGACCATGCCGACTGGCCGGGATTGCTGGCCGCCATTCGCGATACCGGGGCGGAACGCGTATTCCTTACCCACGGCTATTCCGCAGTACTGGCCCGCTACCTCTCAGAACAGGGCCTGGATGCAAGCGTGGTGGAAACGGAATACAAAGGAGAAATGGATGAAGAAACCGATACACAAGATCTTCCTGAAAAGTCTTAGCAGATAAATATATGCTTCAGCGGAACTGAAAAAATTTACTGTTTGCTGAGGTCATATCTCACCCCAATGTTTACGATGATATTATAAAGTCCACCATAAGGGACGCTGAAAAGTGTGCGTCCATCTCTGCCGATGGACGCCCATGACTGACTGTAGCGAATAAGCCCGCTGATCCGGTCAGTAAACTGGTAGGCTAAGCCCAAATGGGCAGTAAGATCATAGGGCCTTAGCTCATTTCCAGGTGTCAAGGTATAGGGAGCACCTATGGGATCTTCTGCGGTATAATTGATCAAAAACGCCACACCAAGTCCGCCCTGGAAATTGAGCTTTTCCTTCCAATGATAAATTGCAGAAATGGGTACTTCTGCATAATTGACTTTTAACAATGCCCAGGCTCCCTGTTGTCCTGTTCCATCCGGACCCAGATCTTCACGGCTGCCTTTGCGGCTATAGTTCAACTCCATGCGGCCGCTCCACTTTTCAGAAAAGGGAAGCGTAACGCCAACTCCGCCCATGATGCCTAATTTATTAAATCCTCCCATACCATCACCATGGATCTGCGCTGCATTGACGCCAAGAAGGAGCGACCCTTTAAAGTTTTGCGCACCTGCATATATTGAGAATATTAAGCAAGAAATAATAAAAAAGATCAGTTTAAAACTCATGTTTCTGTATTTGATTTTTGATCAGTAATCTCCCTCACAACGATTCTTGTCCTGTAATCCTGCACCACTTTGACGATGGCGCCCCGTGGTGTGAATCCACCTTCTGTCACCACATCATAATATTCATCATCTATTTCCACTTTCCCTCCCGGCCGCAAATCCGAAACGACTACTCCGGTTTTACCAACGAGACTTTCTTTTTGCACAATCAGGTTTTTATATGCCTCTGCTGTGCTGAGCGTGCTATTCAGAACAAGCGACTGAAACGGACTGCTCCGCATCACGCTTTTCCCGAATACAACAATGAGCCCGATAGAGAGGATAAATGATACCACCACAGTGAGGATAGCTTGCACAATTCTTCCGGTTTCGACCCATCCGAAGTCGAAATTCACGTTGGGCACCAAGCTGAGGATGAGTCCGGTCAGGATAAGGATAATGCCGCTTATACCCGCCACTCCAAAACCGGGAATCACAAAGAGCTCCAGGCCCAGCAAAACGACCCCAATCACAAACAACAATATCTCCCAGCTTGCGGCCAGATCTTCGAGAAAAAGGGGCAGGAAATAAAGCAATGCCGCAATGCCTGCAGCAATGATCGGGAAGCCAATTCCCGGAGTTTGCAATTCAAAATAAATTCCACCAATAATGATCATTATAAGAATGCCGCTGATAAAGGGGCTGGTAAGCAAGCTGATCACCTTATCCGTCCACCGGAGTTCTAACTCCTGAATGGTATAGTTTGTAAATCCTTCCTGTCGCAGCACCTCATCCGGGGTTGCCGCTTTGCCATCGCAAAACCCGTGTTCCAGTGCCTCTTTCCGCGTAAACGTTATCACCTTTCCCTTTTCGCTCACGCCCGGCACTTCCACGTCAGGGTCCACCATTCCCTGGGCAATCTGAGGATCGCGGCCCCGTGCTTCAGCCGTAGACCGCATACGGCTGCGCATGTAGCTTTGGTACTTGTCTGGCACCACCTCTCCGGATTGGTCTACCACGGTAGCTGCGCCAATGCTTGATCCTTCGGTCATATAGATCCTGTGGCAGGCAATAGCGATAAATGCCCCCGCAGATGCTGCGTTATCGTTGATCCAGACATATACCGGGATCTGCGACCGAAGCAACTTGCTGCGAATAGAATCGGCAACGTAAACCAGGCCGCCATAGGTGTTCATATCAATAAGCATTGCGTCAGCATTTATCTCCCTGGCCTGCTCAAATGCCTTTTGAGTCATGCGCCATGAAAAAGGTTCAATGTCCTCTCTGAGGCTGAATTTCATGATCACCGCTCCATCCTTTTTCAGGGAATCAACAGCGGTGGTTGCCGTATCTGCAACAGTATCAGACGGAGCCTGAGCGGAGATGGCAAAAAGCAGGACACCGAAAAGAAATAATAACCGAAAGGACTTATACAGCATAGGTCAGAAGTTTGCCCGCAAGTTACTTTGTTTCGTTGAACAGACAGGAGATCCGGACGTTCTTGAGCAGCCCCGGCACCGCATTTATCCTTACCGCCTGTGTGGAAATCTTAGCACAGCGATTGAACGGTAACCGTTAAATAAACAAGAATAAAGGAAAATGGCCGTACGCATTGATTTTCTTCCGGAGCTAACTTTTCAAACCAGCCGAAGTGGTGGTAAAGGCGGCCAGAACGTGAACAAGGTGGAATCGCGGGTTGAACTGCTTTTCGATGTGGAAGCATCTCAGTTGCTTACAAGCACACAAAAGCAGCAGATAAAGGAAAAGCTCGGCAACCGCATCAATAGTGAAGGAATCCTGAAGCTTGCCTCGGAAAGCCAGCGAAGCCAGATACAAAACAAGAAACTGGTAGTAGAGCGTTTTTACGATCTGCTGGAAAAAGCACTTCGAAAACGAAAAAGAAGGGTTCCCACAAAAGTCCCCCGCTCTGTAAAGGAAAAGCGGCTGCGGGAAAAACGCATTCAGGCAGAAAAGAAGGAGCGCAGAAAACCGGAATAACACGCATAATAAAAACCCGTGTTTTCTGATCATAATTAATATTTGCAGCACGGCATACAGTTCTCCCGGGTTCAGGGGCAAATCATCCTAAGAAGCGGTTCTTAGGAACACTCAAGGGATTCCTTCAGTGCGTTTACCGTCCTTTTTCTTTCAGCCCGTGCCACGAATGCAAACACGGGCTCCAACCATCGTAATACCCAATAAAAATTTCCTTCTGCATAATGAATAAGTCTTGTGGATCCATTGTGCGGTTCAAGCTGGTAGCCGAGTGCTGAATTATGAGTTTTTGCTTGTTATAATGGCTGACCGTATCCTTTTCAGTAAAGCGGAAGCTTGCTCATGGTGGCGATTACAAACCACCACCCAGCCGATTACAAGGGACAGCACAAAAAAAGGCCGCACCAGGAAAATTCCCGGTACGGCCTTTTGAATTCAGGTAAGGATCAGTGAAAAATGCTATTTCACCAATACTACCTTTTTTATTACTACATGAGCGTCTGAAGTTACCCTCACGAAATATACCCCGGCAGCAGCACTGCTCATATTCACAGGATAAATTACGTTGGATGTGCTCATGCGTTCGTCCAGCACCATTACTTCAGCGCCAGTCATATCAGTAATGCTGACCCTGGTACGGCTGTTGGCTTCAGGTGTATTCACCTCTACAGAGAAGTTACCATTGGCCGGATTAGGATAAACCATGATCTGAGGCTTGTTGGCGTCATGATCAGCAACTCCGGTTGTAGTATCCCTTACTACCACAATTACCCGCTGGAGAACTGCAGATTTATTACCGGATGGATCTTCCGCCTGGTAGGTACGGGTGAAGCTGCCTTCCAATAAGGTATGGGTAAATGAACCCCCATAATGGATTTGGATATCTGCACTGTCATAATAATTATCATTCAGTGTAAAGTCAGGATCAGAATACTCAGCCCATCTGTAAACTGTATCCACCAGAGGCAAATTCAACGAGATAATCGGTGCTCTGATATCCACTACGTTTACAACTCTTATTTTCTGAATGACGTTACCAGATCCATCTTCAAAGGTGTAAGTGATCAGGTAAGATCCAAGCATACTTACATCCACATTATTAGTGATGTTAACATCTACATGTGCACTGGAATTATCTGACAGATTGTAACCGGGATCTACAAAGGCCACATTTACTTCCCAGTCAATGGTATCACCTTCAAGAAGTGTTGCAGTTGGAGCCACGGTATCCTGAACAATTACCACTCGTGTATCGCAAACAGGTCCGTTGCCTTCACCATCGGTTACACAATAATTAAGGACATAGGTACCAACCATTGCAGTATCCACCATTCCGATTACCTGCACGTTCAGGGAATTATCATAGTTATCACTATAAGTGACCCACTCTTCTGTATAGCTGGTATGAACATCAATAACTACGGTATCCGAGCCATTGATACTGATCTGAGGTAAAGTCCTGTCAGCCACTACTACAGTACGGGTTTCAACTGAAGTATTGTTATTGGCATCCGTAACAGAATAGGTAAGCACATAAGAACCTACGATAGCCGTATCAAGTGAAGAAACAATAGATACCTGAGAGGTAATATTGCCATCACAAGTATCAGTAGCTATGTAGCCTGGCTCCATATAAGAAGTATGCACTTCAATGGTATCAGGATCGTTGCCAATCAGTGAAAGAGCAGGAGCAATAGTATCCATTTCAACGATCACCTTTCTGACTACCCTTGTCGCAACGTTCCCACTTTGGTCGGTAACGTCATACCATACTTCATGCGTACCAACCGAGCTGGAATCAACATTATTGGTAATTACGATTTGATTCGAAATATCACCATCCACATTATCCAGTGCTGTGGCACCTTGCTCTGAGTATTGGAAACACTGCTGGAGATAGGTAGTATCATTACCAATCAGAGTAATCACCGGTGGTTCATCATCAGGTAGCAATATCAACTCATAATCTTCATACTCGCCAAAGAGGTTAGGACCGCAGGGCAAATTGTTGTTGCTGCCACGATTCGTTCCAATCCTCAAGCGGGTAGAACCCTCCTCGGCTGTCAATGGAATTGAGAACGTATCAGTCCATGAAAGCGTAAATGCGGATGCTTCGGATGCCACGAGTTCGCCTGCATCATCAAAATCGCCATCGCGGTTAAAGTCAATCCAAACGGCACGGTTCATTGCACTTGTTGCGAAAATTCGCTCCAGTGAAATCAGGTAATCCGAACCCATAGCGAGTGTAGCAGAATGGGTAGCCGTATAGTTAGTATACTCCTCCTCCCCGATATTAGAAATATTGTCCAGAAGAACATTATGATTCAGAGTAGTAAGAGAAACCCTGCTGATGCCGAGTTCGTTATTCAGACTAATCACCGCAGGTTTGCAGTAGCTTATGACCTGGATCACCTGCTGCTTCAAAATGCTATCAGCTCCCAGCGGATTAGTTACAACCAGTTCAACATCATAAAATCCCGGAGCATTGAAGGTTAGTTCAGGATGCCTGCTTGTATTGGTTGTAGAATTCACGAAGAAATATGTGGAAGGACTGATTTTCCATTTATAATCCGTCACACAATAGTCAGTGAGATCCGTTAACTGCACTAGCGCACCAATGGCCGGTTTTGTATTGCTTACATCAAAATCAGGATTTGGTGTTTTGCTTGCGTTTTCTACAACAACCCATTTGGTAACGGTATCTATACCTGCACAATTTGAAATGTGCAACCTCACAGGATATGTACCAACACTTCTGAAAGTATATTCCTGATTCATGGTGCTGTTTTCAAATGCGCTGTCAGCAAGCACGTCCCATCTGTAAGTGAGATCGTCCCCTGTGGAATTGCTTCTGAATTCAACCGGAATGTCAACACAAATGGTATCTGCCGAAAGGAAATTGGCCTGAGGTTGCGCAAATTGCCGGGGAATGGTCCGCCAGGTTGCTTTGAATCCTGCTCCCGTGGTGAAAGTTGACGCATCTGTCTCAAACTCAATGTACATACGGCCTGAAGAGGCAGTCAGAATCGTTCTTACGCTGCCGTCCGTGATGTTGCCATTCATACCCTTAGAAAAATTAATCTCATCCCAGAGCGGAGTCCCATTACTAGACGTTCCGTCATATACACGCAGGTAATCACCGGTGTTGAGCTGGAATTCATTAATAGCCAGCTCCACATCTCCACCACAGGAATTAATGGTGTAATAGCACATGTTAAAGCCATTTTTACCTGCTGAATAATTGCCCAGCGGACCGCCATCATCATACAAGATCCCTTCCTGATCATCCGTATCAAATGGGAACATGCACATATTAACCGTGTTCAGGATTACTATATAATCTGTAAAGCAAACGGTATCCGATCCCAATGCATTGGTAGCAACCAGGCAAATTGAATACTTTCCGGGATACTCAAATACGATGGATGGGTTTTGACTGAATTCGCTTCCTGAAGAAAAGTGATAGGTTGCAAGTGAAAAACCAAAATTGGGGTCATAAATAGAATCCGGAGAAACTATCCATTCCCAGGATGATGGCCCGTTTTCAGAAAGATCAGTTAACTGGATAGATTCAAAAACAACTCCTTCTGTTTTATCGGCAATAAAGTCAGCTTCAGGAGCTCTCGTTGGTGCTGAAACAATTACGGTCTTGGTTATACTGTCAATACCGCTGCATCCTTCTGTCACCAATTTTATATCATAAGTACCTGCACTTGAAAATGTGTGCTTAAAATGAAGGGAGCTTGACTGATGGCTGCCATCCAGATACCAGTTATAAAAGTAATTATCACTTTTAGATGCGCTGTTATAGAAGTCTGTACCACTGTTCAGCCATGCCGTATCAGGTGCAAGGAAGCCTGCCACAGGTGGAGGCACGGGGTAGCGCGATTCATCCGCACCCATAGTTGGAGCCATGAGGCATCTTGGGTCACCATCTATATCTTCGGTAATACCCAGGCTTGCCCCTGTAGGGAATGGCTTGCCGAAAGCAAGATGAAGATCACTGGTGCTATTGTAATTGGCATCCTCAGCAGTAGAGTTTTGGTTATACTGCGGCTGCCCGGTTTGCCAGTCCGCCAATCCCTGGTATGTAGCTCCATTGTAATAAATGGCAGTAGATGACAGGCTCTCATAGTTGTTGTAATCAAGCGCTATCCAAGTGGGATTATAAAAGTAAAAGGTATAATAATTCGCAGCAGAGGCAGAAGCATGGCTGAAATTATTATTCCGCATATCCCAGCTTCCATATTGGATCATAAAGGCATGATAAGAACCCGGCAAATGCAACAGGCTGTTATGATAAAACTTCACCTTTGTCGCGTAAATTGCGTAAAGGGTGTAGCCATACGTATTAGTCATATTGCCGCCTAACATATTATTTACTGCCCAGGTAGTATCTGTGGAAGTAGAATTAATATAATTCTCATAGTACCACATCCAGGGAGAATAGTTATACCCGCTGATCGTGTTTCCGTTGTACTTAGAATTATTGTTGTAAAAGGCATACATCCCATACCCGCTGGTCGCTATAGTTGCACCAAGCAGTTTGTTTCCAATTACTTCTATATCCTGATTGTACCACAAGTACATACCATAGAAGTAGTGGTCATCAACTATATTTCCTATAAAGCGATTACCCTTTACACGGCCGTTGGATGCGTTGGAAGCACCTGCGCAGGTAATGCCCATATATCCGCCATAGACTTCATTATTCTGTATTAGGTTATATGTATTATCGGTTGTCCCTGAGTTATAGGAATTACCGATCACTATTCCAACCGAAGTTGTGCTGGTAGAAGACCCTACATCAATAATATTATCCTTTATTGTATTGTTAGCAGAACCACCGGTAATCTTAACACCGGTTGAATTGGTTGACGCTTCAATACTTACATCCTGAATTGTGATGTAGGATACGCCATCCAGTGTTACGGCAGCCGCGCCACCACTCTGCTCAATAAAGACACTGTCTTTGCCTGCACCTTCAATAGTCACCGTATTGGTGGAAGAAAGACCAAAAATTGGATCAATCTTTATGGTTTCGGTATAGGTTCCGGGCCTGATCTGGATCGTTACAGGTCCGATCAAACCGCATTTGAGTTCATCCAGGGCTCCATTGATAGTGGTATGATCCCCGTTCCCAGTTGCATCAACCACTATAGTTCCGGAGACACCATCACAAACATCAATGCATTTCTGATCGCTGTTATCAGGATCGCCACTTATCTGTTGAGTGATCCTTACACAAACTGTGTAGGTAGCAGAAGTGCTGATCGTAAAAGGCCGTGTAAAGGTAAAAGATTGCCTCGCCCCCGGTACAAGAGATGTGATCACCAGCGTATCTTCTGTCCAGTTGGTACCGCCATCATAGGAATAAGCCACTTTAACATCCGTACTGGATAAAGCCATTTTTCCTTTATTCCGGAAAGTGGCTTCTACCACGTTATTTCCATTCAGTACCAGTGATTTTGGATTGTCTAGCGTTTCAACGTCCAGATCATAGTCACCAACATAAATTTCATCAGCTCCAATATCCACCAAAGTATCAGGCGAGTATGGGCGTGGATCTCCATCTATATCAAATGGAACCGCTGACAGTTCGATCCCTTCATTATTGAGCAGTTGCCCGTCAGCATGCAGATCCGTTATGCTCACATACTCAGGATCTACGCTGATGGTGTTCTGATTAAGGCCGGTTCCTGCCTGCAAAGCAGCTAAGCTACCATATAGAGCGTTCCAGTATGCATAGCCATTGGTTCCTGAAATATAGAGATTGTTATATTCCATTCTGGAGAACGGAGTACCATTAACATAAATTCCATAGTACTGAGCTGTGATCTCAGCAGAATTATTGACAAAATGGTTACTTCCTCCTTGTTGAAACATAAGGCCGTAGTAGGGATTACTACCATATAAGCTGTTATGATAATAGAAGGTCCGGTTCACCTGGTAATTGTATATTACATACCCTGGTTGCGTGGATGAAATCATGTTATTGGTTACATAGCTGGTATCTGTTGAAGTAGCATTCCCGTTAAAGATATACAGGCCATATACCCCGCAATCCAACAACCGATTTTCGATAATTTGATAATTATCAGCATACTGCATCAGGATACCAGCATAATTACCAATTGCGGTATTACCTTCAAGCAAGAAATTCTGACAATAATACGGAGCAAATGCGTAAGCATACTGATACCCAGGGCTATGAAGAATGTTATCCTTCAGTTCATAATTCCGTTGATACCAATAATAGAAACCGTAGGAATAATATTCGGAAATGTCATTCCCAATGAAGGAATTGCTGTCACCACCACTGCTATAATTGGCATATACGCTGTAGTACCCGCCCTTCATCACGTTATTGGTAAAAGTATTATTATGCGCCCCATTATTAAAATAAACAAGAATGTTACCTCCTGTTCCCATAAATGTCGTGAGGTAGCAATTTTCTACTTTAATGTGATGGCTTGCTCTGTCAATATGAATAGCGGTACCAACGGTATTTGGATCGTCTATGGTCATATCACGGAATGTGATATACCCGGCCGTATCCGTTAAATAAACAGTTGTAGTGGCCGTTGAATACCACAATACCGTGGAGTACATTCCTGCACCCTCAAACGTGATTGTGTTTGTAGCCGAGGCCCCTGTGATTTTAGTGATCGTGATCATCTCATTGAATGAGTCAGCCGAGGCTTGAAAGATTACCGGACCTGAAACTCCGAAGCTCTCCAGGTCGTCCACTGCATCATCAAAAGTCGTGTAGTTACTCGAACCGCTCCCATTCGGATCAATGGTATACGTTCCGGACATCTGGGCGTTCACAATTCCCGAACTGCCAAGCAGCAAGAGAAATGTTAGAAGCCAACTTTGAAAAGTAAATGATTTTTTCATTAGGTTGAATATTTTAAAGTTTTACAAAAAGACACATCTGAAAAGAAAATGAAATTTTCAGCTAATTTCCTGAGAATTATACTCATTCATCTTCTAAATATTTCGCAAGTTAAATGAAAATGTAAACTAATTCCCTTCGGCATGTTAAATTTTTCGCTGAACCAGCGAAAGTCTGACATTCTACACGGCAACAATATAACGCCTCCAAATAGTTCCCACGAATCCGAAAAAAATTTACCAGGCATAAAATCCTCACGATCAGCGCATGTGGGTAATGCACATCCCGCCTATTTGTTCGCGAATAGAATCACACTGGGACCAAAGTTCACAAATGCAAGATTAATAGTCCTCATGACTTCTAGGGGATTTGCCAAATACCAAGGCAGAATGAGCCAGTACCTTTGCCTGATGCATTTTGATGAAAAGCTGAAAATATCGGATTTCGACTATTCGTTACCCAACCACCGTATCGCACGCCACCCGCTCCCGCAGCGGGATCAGAGCAAATTGCTGGTATACAGGAATGGAGAAATTGAACATCAACTCTTCCGTGACCTGCCCGGTTTGCTACCGGTTCACTCACTATTGGTCTTTAATGATACCAGGGTTATCCATGCAAGAATGTCCTTCCGGAAAGTTACGGGCGCACACATTGAGATCTTTTGTCTAAAGCCTCTTCAGCCAACGGAGATACAACAGGCCATGCAAAAGCAAGGGCATTGCAGATGGGAATGTATGGTGGGCAATCTGAAACGCTGGAAACAGGATGAAGTGTTGGAACTGGCTATCCGCACGGAAACCGGAACCTTGATATTATTGGCAAAAAGGATTGGTGAGAACGGAAAGACGGTAGAAGTTGAATTTACCTGGAATCCGCCTGAAATGCATTTTGCCCAGGTGCTGGCTGCTGCCGGCCAAATTCCCCTGCCGCCCTACCTGAACCGGCCACCTGACGCATCAGACAGCGAATCGTACCAGACCGTATATGCAAAGTCTGAGGGCGCGGTGGCAGCGCCAACTGCCGGACTGCACTTTTCCCATGAACTGATGGATGATCTCATCAAAAAGCATGTGGTCTTGGATAAAATTACGCTGCATGTGAGTGCAGGCACCTTTCAGCCTGTGATTGTGGAATACGTTCACGAGCATCCAATGCACGTTGAGCAATTTGTCATATCCCGTAAAAACATTGAGAATCTGCTAAGGCACACTGTAATTGCAGCCACCGGCACCACTACACTGAGGGCATTGGAGAGCCTTTACTGGGCTGCATTCCGGATGGTTCGTGAGCAGGAGGTGAAACTGCAGTTTCATATTTCCAAGAATTATCCCTACCAATTTGCAAAAGATGAATTGCCACCCATGCACCAACTCATGGAAACTTTGCTTGATCTTATGCATAAACAGGGGGTGGACCAGCTTACCGGCCAAACCGAGATCATGATTGTTCCCGGCTACCATTTCCAGGTTTGCGACCTGCTTATTACCAATTTCCACATGCCGCGCTCCACGTTGCTGCTGCTCATTGCTGCTTTTACCGGAAACGACTGGAGAAAAATCTACGAAGAAGCTTTGCGCAAGGATTACCGTTTTCTCAGTTATGGCGACAGTTCAATACTCTGGAGAAAATGAACGTCTTTTTACCATAATAAATAGTTACAATATAATTTCAATAAATTACTTTTCATAGAATGGTCTTGCAGTCTATAAATCTACATCTTCGATTCACTGCGATTTCTTAAAATGTTCCTCCAACGCCTCCAGGTGCCATAGTGCATGGACGAAATTCAAATCCTGGCGGCTACCCGGCTTCAGCGATGACTGCAACCGGCTTTGGATCATTTTCGCCAACAGCCCGAAATTATTGGGGTCAGCAACCCGACCCGGGACAAACAGCGGCTTCAGCAGCTTGCGGGTGCTGCGGGGCAATTGAGCTTTCAAATATGAGATCAACCTTTTGTGGCCTAGCCTTTCATCAAAGGTTTTACCGGCTATGCGCACGCCCATCGGAGCAAAGACCCTGTCATCCAGGAATTCGCGATAGAGCTTCTGACCCACTCGCTGCGATTCCGGAATCCTGTACCACAACTGCATCCAGGCATCATCCCATAGCGGCATTCGCCATTCATATCCGAAAAACTCCGACACCCGGTTGGCATTCACGGTGTATTTCGCCTGGCGATTGACGGTTATCCAGTGCTCCAGCACACTCTGAAACCCCTCCTCATCGTGGATGGAGAACGGCTCTAATTCCCTGAGCAACTGCGCCAAGGTTTCTTTATAATGTATGTCACCTGGCCGCAGATTAAAATGTTCTGCTGCAATAAAATCCGCAAGTGATTCGGACGTCAGTTGCCATTGTTTAAGGCGGTAAGGATCCGGAATAAAACTACCTGCCAGCACATCGCCAGAATAGCCGGGAACAATAATAGCTTCTTTCGGAAAATGCTCCCGGTGTTGCAATTCATAAAGTGCAAAGAAATCCTGCTCGTGGGGTAGTGAAGCCGCATCAGCCGCGAATTCACGGTAGGCCGCACCCACCTTTCCGAATAATGGCTGAAAGGCTTCCCCGGTATACTTCACGAAAAACCAGGGAAAACCAAGCTGCTCTGCCACGCGTTTTGCACGCCTCGCCTCGAAGCTGTTTTCGCGGCCATAGGTATAGCATACCACGGGCTCATACTTCAGCTTCCTGAGCATCGCTGCGATAAAACGCGAATCGTAGCCACCACTCAGCGGCACTGCAATTGGCCTCCCCGCTGCCGATTTCACCAATCGCTCAAAAATAGCCTGGCCCGTCACCTCAAGTCTCTCCATCAATTCCTGCTTTACTTCCGGAAAATAGGGTCCGTGCAAATGCCTGAAATAAACATGCTCCTGCACTGCATTCGATGATTCTTCTATTTCCACAAAGCATCCTGCCACTACTTGCTTAATTTCATCATTGAGCGTATCCGGCCCGGATACAAAACCCCTCTGCTCAAACTGATGCCGAATATGCGGTTGAATATAAACCGGCCTTTCCGGGAAAATAGAAAGGGAATCATCCGTAATAAAAGCTTCACCGCTGTTCATTTTATAAAATAATGGAAATGACCTGATTTTATCAGAAACAATAAAAAATTTATTATCCTTTTTTATTACGATAGAAAAAAATCCATTAAGATTTTTAAATAATTGTATTAATTCATTAACATTAAATTCTTTATTAAATATCTTAGATAAAAGCCAATTGTGCAAATCCCCATTTTGCATGAAATTCCCATCCGGGTCAAAAGCAAAACCTTTTACGGCCAGACCATCGCTTCTGTGCCATCGCCACATCTTTTCCTTTGCAAGCACCAACTGCATTTTCTAATTTCTTAATTTTTTATATAAAGCCTCCTTTATGGCTCCCATCACCAATGGCCGTTGATTTTCGTCACGAAGCCACCTGACAGCGGTTTTCGCCTTTTGCAAAAGTCCTTTGTTGCCTTTGGCTCCCTCACCTTCCGTTTCACCCAGGGATCGTTTATTTCTTTTGGCCCAAAATACACGGGATGCCTCCTTCCGCCATTTTTTACCATAATCCGAGAAATCGCTCAGTTCCTCAAGCACCGCCCGGAATTGCGAAGCATCGCCTTCTTCCACAATTCCTTTTTCAATATTTAATATTAAAGGTAAAATATGAAATTTAAATTGAGTTTTTGAAAAATGAAATATCGGCAGCATCCCCTGGTTTACATATTGAAGATTTTGATGTTCCGCCAAATGAAAAATAAAATTACCTAATGACCAGAAAATATATTTTCCGTTGAATTCTTCAACACCCTGTACTACGTGAGGATGGTGGGCCACAATAAAATCCACCGGCAATTGCAATAATTTGCGAAGCAGCCTGCGCCTTGTAGGCTGCGGAAACCGTGTGAATTCCTCCCCGCCATGGTAATTGAGCACCACCCAGTCAGCCGACTGCCGGGCCTGCTCTGCTTGTTGCCGCAGCAATTTGTGATGACCCACATAAAAAACTCCCGGCTCATTTTCCGAAGCCATCATCCCTTCCTTATGCGCACAGCCAATCAGCGCTACCGTTACCCCATTTTTTTCCAGGTAAACAGGTTGCGATGCTTCCGCTGCATTTTTTCCTGCTCCAAAATGAGGCAGTTGTTTTTTATTTAATATAGAAAACGTTTGTAAAAGACCTGCATTTCCAAAATCCATAATATGATTATTGGCCAGGTTAAATACTTGTATATTGTTTGATGCAAGCGCATGCACTGCTTCAGGGGGATTCGCAAGAACAATCCCAGGTTTTACTGGCGATAAGTCGTGGCATAATGCACCTTCCAGGT
This sequence comes from Bacteroidia bacterium, assembly GCA_040880525.1. NCBI lineage: Bacteria > Pseudomonadati > Bacteroidota > Bacteroidia > Bacteroidia bacterium. The sequence continues at coordinate 46,135 of JBBDIG010000028.1, read as the reverse complement.
TCGTCACCACAAAATCCAACGAAAGCAATTTCTGCTGCACGCTCGCAGAAAATACCGGAAGGCCCTGCCGCAACCGTTCATGATAGTTTCCTGAGAAACAGGTATCACCCGTAAATGCTATTTGGACCCCTTCCATAATAATTTAAATGATGCAAAACGAAATCCGCTTATATGCAGTATGTAAAGCAAAAGCATTATACTGAAAACCACACCCACAACCGAGTACCCGGCCACCGTATTTTCCGCGCTCCAGTAATATCCGCCTAAAATCAAAATTCCCAACCGGGCAATAAAAAGCAAAATATTATAAAGCAATTCGTTTCTAAGTTTCATTTTAATATTTAAAACATAGGATAAAGGATTTAGAATAAAAAGCATCAGCGTCCAGGGTGCGAGGTATTGGATAAAGTAAGCAGCATCCATCCATTTTTCTCCGAGCAGGAGCACGGTGAGTTCCACCCCCCAGATCATGATCACCAGCAAAGGCACCAACCCCATCAGGAAGAGGTTGCGCACATTCCGCCAGATGAAAAGCGGGAAATCGGACTGTCGCTTTTGGTGCAGTTTTGCGGCCCGCTCATAAAATACCTGCCCATAGCTCTGCGCCACCAGCATTACCGGAGCGGCCAGCAGCCGAAAAGCCATGTTGAAGCTACCCGCCACCGGCAGCCCGAAATACAGCCCAAGCAGGTAAACCGGGCTTTGCCGGGAGGCGGTGTTTAATACTGCGGATGTAATTGAATAACGTGGAAAATAGCTGTATTCCCGGGCCTGTAATTTCATTGCACGAACGGAAAAATTTTTAAGAATATCTTTTTTATAAATCACAGCAGTAATAAAAAGATAAATGACCGTTCCCAATTGTCCTGCGACAAATCCATAGAGCAACCCTTTACCGGTTTCGCCTGCCAGTCCCATCCCGATAGTTGCCAGCCCCATCAACAGTACCTGGAGTATTTTCGAGATCGTCAGGTGCCGGTATTGTTGCAACCGGTTCATCAGGTTGGTGAGCGGCTGTATGGCTCCGATAAGGAACAGCGATAACGGAAAAAAGAGGAAGTGAAAAACCATTATGCCATTTTCCGGAAAAATCATTTGGGGAATACGTACAATGTAGATCATGGCTGCAGAGAAAACCGAAAGTGCTAAAGCAATGGAAAGGCATAACCGCACAAGATCATCAGAAGCGGCCTCCTCCTTTGGGAGCAGTATGCTGAGATCATATCGGGCATTGGACATATCTGCGGCAATGAGAACGGTGGCTGTATAGAGTGCAAAATAGCCAAAATCTTCGGGTGTATAAAGCTGGGCTACAACGAAATAAATTCCAAAGTTTGCCGCCTGAGCCAGGGCAGACCCTGAGAAAAGAGTAAAAATGTGGCGGAAAAAGCGGGAACGGAAAACCATATCAGACCTGAATCGTGCAAATTTGCGCAAATCGAAGCAAATTCCTCAATAACGGCTATCGGCCATACCGGATTATGAAAACATCCAAACTGCTGTGGCTCCTTTTGGTCCCTGCTACAGCCCTTGCCCTGATCACGCAAATTCTTTACGGGCATCTGGGGTTTAACCCTACTGATGAGGGCTTTATCCTGGCCATGAGCCGGAGAATCCTGGATGGCCAGCTTCCCCACCGTGATTTCATTTCGATCCGCCCTGCGCTTTCGCCCCTGCTTCACGTGCCGGAAGTTTGGCTGGGCGGCAACTATACTTTCTATCTCAGTCGCTTCCTGGCCCGGCTGCAGGTTGCCCTTTCCTGTTTCCTGTGGGCTCTGATATTTTTCCGCCAATTCAGGCTCCCGGATAGTTGGCGCGTATCATGGGTACTGCTCTCCGGCTTCATTTCTTACCTTTTTTCCACCTACTATTTCAACCTGATGGCCTGGCACACGCTGGACGGGCTTTTCCTGGTGACAGTGGGCTTCTTCCTGGTGAGCGAAAGTAGATGGCGGATTGCAGGATACTTTGTGCTGGGCCTGTCCTGCCTTACGAAACAAAACTTTCTTGCGGTACCCCTGGCGGTATGGCTCATCACTGACATCAGGCGTCCGTACCTTCTTATTATTGCGCTGGTTCCGTCTATCCTCTACCTTTCATTTATCATATACGGGGGAGGTGCGCAGTTTCTGTGGCAGCAGCTTTCGTCAGAAACCTCACTACTGGAAACCGGTATTTTCAGGTATCTCGCCAACTTCTGGTTTTGGGGCGGAATGGCAGCTATTGCCGTTCCTGCCTTTATTCTGCGACACAGGCCACGGCTGACCGGCTGGTTCTTTTACGATCTGTGGATTTTGCTGATGCTATTTCTCTGCGCAGCCATGTTCTACGGAAAGTATGAGACGAAACCTGCATTCCTGCTGGCAGGCTGCTTCACGAGCGCTGTCATCCTGTATGGTATTAAAAATGACTGGCAATCCCCGGCTACAAAAACGGCCATCATCGTGCTTGTTACCGGATGGACGGCTTCAATTTCAGTAGGGATGAATACTCCGGTACTTTTTGCCGGGCCTTTGCTGGCCGGGCTTTTCCTGCTGACGGCTTCCATTTTCCAACTGTCGTTCAATCCCACATTTTACTATGGAAGATTACGCAAAGGAATCCTGGTTCTGCTGCTGCTCATCAGTGCTATGACATACCATGAGGCCCGGCTTCGGAATATTTACAGAGATCTTCCAGCCCGGCAACTGCAATATTCTCTGGATGGTGTGCTTCCGGGCGCTGCCGGTATTTACACAAATTCCACCACATATCATTTTCTGAAAAACCTCACAGACGTAGCTGAAAATGCCGGATTCAGAACCATCGCAGTTTTGCCGGAAACTCCTGCCTTCTGGGTAAAACATTCGCAGCTAAACCCCATGAGTCTGGACTGGCCAGCCGGACTTGAGGTGCAAAACTCATCCATTTTGCAAAGGCTTAAAAATGACCTGGATTCATTGCCGGAGGGCAGTTGGGTCCTGGCGCAGAAATACCAGGCGGCACCGCTTTCATTTACCAAAGAACCGCTTGACAGCCAACTTCAGAAATATGGAATAATAACATACCTGCGCCTACACTGGCAAATAGAACATGAGAGCGATTATTTCCGGATATACACGAGACGTTGATATTTTGGAGCTAATTTCAACAATCTGAGGTGCGGGCCAAAAAGGAAGAATGCCGCATCGCTGTCCAGGATTCTTCCTTTTTAGCATAAGCTAATCATCAGCCCGTATGTAATGCATTTGCACAAGGCCTTTGTCAAAAGTTTTTACCCTCTTCAATTTCAGTTTCTGCGCTGGCCTTTCATCTTTAAATAGTCGTATCCCCTCGCCTGCCAAAAAAGGGATAATGGAAATTATAAATTCATCAATCAGCTCATTCTTTAATAATTCATTGACTATTTCAGCGCCCCCGTCACAGAAGATATTTTTGCCTGCCTCGCTCTTTAATCTTTTGACTAATTCAGTCAGGTTGCCAGTATAAAAAACCGTTCGGCCCTTATCAGGTCTTGGAGTTCTGGTTATGATATAAGCATCTTTATCCTTATGCGGAAACTCCGCATGGTCAAGCACCCAGTCATAGGTTCTTCTGCCCATGATAACAGTGTCAACCGAAGAAATAAAATCGTGGTAGCCATAATCTTCGCCCTCTTGCTCAACAAGAGAAAGAAACGATAGATCGTCATTGGGTTGCGCAATGTATCCATCAAGGCTTGAGGCTATGTAAAGAATTAATTTTCTCATTTTCTTTTTATTAATTTTTATGACATTATCCTTTTCCTTCAACATTGATAATTCCAACTGGAATATCGTATACACCACTTAATTGGCCTGCACCATCATCCTTTGTCCCTAACTTCGCGCAAAATTTTATCAACCCATGAAGATCAGCTATCGCTGGCTGAGCGACTATATTGAGCACTCCAAAACGCCCCATGAAGTGGCGGATTTTCTCACCCATACGGGCCTCGAAGTAGAGGATGTGCAGGATTATGCTTCCTTGCCGCATTCCCTGGAGGGCGTAGTGGTGGGAGAGGTCACCGATGTGAAACCGCATCCTGATGCAGACAAACTTACAATCACTAAGGTAAATGCCGGGACTGGTGAACTCCTTCAGATCATTTGCGGTGCACCAAACGTAAAGGCAGGACAGAAGGTAGCTGTAGCCTTGGTAGGAACTACTTTGTTGCCTGCTTCGGACAAACCGCTTAAAATCCGTAAGGCTAAAATCCGGGGTGTGGAAAGCGCTGGGATGATCTGCGCAGAAGATGAACTGGGACTTGGCAACGACCACAGCGGCATCATGGTGTTGAACGAGGACCTGACGGCAGGAATGCCCCTGAAGGAAGCCCTGGAACTGTATGAAGATACGGTGCTGGAAATCGGGCTTACCCCCAACCGGGGAGATGCTGCTTCCCACATCGGTGTGGCCAGAGACCTGGCGGCCTATCTCAGGAAAAAGATAAAGTACCCGGACGCAGGCCATTTTAAAATAGAAGAGGAATCTTTTAATATTAAAATAAAAATAGAAAACCGCCAGGATTGTCCACGCTATGCTGGCGTGGTTCTGAGTAATGTAAAAGTAGGCGAATCGCCCAAATGGCTTCAAAACCGGCTGAAGGCAATTGGCATGCAACCGGTGAATAATGTGGTGGATGCCACCAATTTCGTAATGCTGGAAATGGGGCAGCCGCTGCACGCTTTCGACATCCGGCAGATCGCGGGCAATGAGATTGTGGTAAAACGGGCAGAGAAAGGAGCAAAATTCATCACCCTGGATGGTAAAACGCGGGAACTGACGGGCCACGAGCTTATGATCTGGAATGCAGAAATTCCCGTGGGAATAGCAGGCGTGATGGGTGGAGAAAATTCAGAGATAAAGGATGATACCACCACTATCTTTATTGAGAGCGCCTTTTTCGATCCTACCGTGATCCGCAATGCTGCCCGGCACCACAAGTTGCATACGGACGCTGCTTTCCGTTTTGAGCGCGTGGTGGATATTGAAAATACCATTTATGCCCTGATGCGGTCCGCTCTGTTAATCGGGGAAATAGCCGGTGCCAAAGTCAGCTCCCGGATCTTTGATGAATATCCATACCGGATTGAAAGGCCGGAAATCCGGTTTTCATTTCAATATCTGAATAAACTTACAGGCTCTGAAGTGCCGTCTCAGGAAGTGGTGGAAATTCTGGAACACCTGGAATACCAGATTCTCCACCGCGATAAGGAAGGACTGCAGGTTGCAGTGCCGCTTTACCGGGGAGACGTCACCCGGCCGGCAGACCTGGCGGAAGAAGTGCTCCGGATCTATTCGCTGAATCGCATCAGCTTCAGCAATAATGTGAAATCCGTTCTGGCCTATACTCATGGAGACAACAAGGAAGATTGGAATGAAAGTACCGCCCGTTACCTCAGCAGCAATGGATTTTTCGAGATCCTTTCCACTTCCCTCAGCAATTCTGAATACCTGAAATATCTGCCGGAAAATGAACAGGTGGCGCCAGTAGAGATCCTTGAACCGCTGAGCGAGGAACTTGACATTATGCGGACAACAATGCTTTTTTCAGGACTTGAGGCATTGCGCTATAATATAAACCGCCAACAACGCGACCTGAAGCTCTACGAATTTGGACGTACATACCGCAAAGAAGGATTTGAATATATCGAAGAACAGCACCTGGCAATCTGGATTACCGGCAACTTGCGTTCGCTTGCATGGAATGATCAGGAGAAAGAGGCCGATTACTATTTTGCCAAAGGCATTTTGCAAATGATCCTGAAACAAAGCGGGATGTCTTCCTTTGAATTCGACAGGTTAAAAGCCGGTTCATTGGCTTATGGGCAATTCCTTGAACTAGAGAAAAAATCCTTCGCGAAAGTGGGAAAAGTGAAGCCGGAAATTGTAGCAGCTTTTGACATTGGCCAGGATGTATTTTATGCGGATATTGATCTGGACCTTCTTTATCAGCACCAGCGCGGGCAAAAAGTGCATTACAAGCCAGTCAGTAAATTTCCTGTGATTTCGCGCGATCTGTCGCTGCTGTTGCCTTCATCTGCGGTATACGAAGCAGTGAAACAGGAGATCGTAAAGGCCGCTCCGAACATGATCAGCGAAGTGACGGCTTTCGATGTTTATACCGGCAACAAGGTGGAGCAGGGCAAGAAATCTTATGCTGTTCGAATCATTTTCAGGGATGAGGAAAAAACGCTGAAGGATGCCCAGATAGACCGGGTGGTGGAAAGGATGATCGAAAACCTGGAAAAGAATCTCAATGCCAAAATCAGGAAATAAGGATGGGGCACATCGAGGCACTCAGCGAAATTCAAAAAAAGATAGAACAGCTTGGAATGGAAAACCGCAGGCTGATGGAAAAACTGGAAAAAATAAGCGCTGAAAAAAATGAGCTTGAAGAGCAACTCCGGGTACTCGAAGGACAAGAGAACCAATTAGAGAAGAAAAATCTAAATTTGCAAATAGCCCAAACCCTTAAAGAAGGGGCCGGGCTGCATGAAGATTCACAAAAAACCGAACAACTGAAAAACCATATTGACAAACTGATGAAAGAGATAGACAGGTGCATTCACCTGTTGAAATATGATAATGAGCTATAACTGATGGAAGAAGAGGTTTCGATCAAGGTAAATATAGCAGACAGGGTATTTCCGCTTACGGTGAAGGTGAGCGAAGAACCTAGGGTAAGAGAGGCTGCAAAAAGGATCAATGAGAAAATCCGAGGCTATAAAGAACAATTTCAGATAGAGGAAAAGCAGGTACTTTTATCTATGTGTTGCCTGCAATTCGTTACTGAACTCCTTGAATCAGAGGGCCGGCAAAAATCAGCCGATATCGAACTTAGCCAGGAGATTGCCGGTATCCATACCTTGCTGGACAAATATCTTCCCCCGAATTAGAATTATCATTTTTCAAGTGGCAGATCGGCCACGGATGGAGTTTCCGCCTGTCCCGGAAATCATCATTTTGTGATGGTTTAATAATTAAATATTTAAAAGAGATACAATGGAAATCATATTGGGTATTGGGATAATAGTGGCTTTGGCAGCCGGCATATTCATCGGGAAATCCCTGAGCAAAAGCAATCTCAAGCATCAGGAAGAATCGCTGAACAAGCGTATGGAGCTCGAACTGCGGGAAGTAAAGGAAAAGGCTGAGATCATCAGGAAAGAAATAATTCTTGAGGCAAAGGATGTTGCCTTGAAGCAAAAGGAGCAGCAGGACAGGGACTTGAATCAGCGCAATAAAAACATCGTGGCCACCGAGACCAGGGCGAAGCAAAAAGAACAGACAGTGAATAAACGGCTGGAGGAAATAAAGCGCAAAGAAGACGACCTGAACCGCCTGCAGAGCAAGCTTGACCAGCAATCAGAAGTGATTACGATACGAAAGGAAGAAACCGATAAACTGCACCGCCAGACAGTAGAGCAACTTGAGAAAGTAGCCGGTTTAAAGGGAGAAGATGCCCTCAAGCAGTTGATAGAGTCAATGAAGGAAGAGGCCCGGAGCAAAGCCAAAAGCTACATAAAAGACATCCTGGACGAAGCAAAACTTGGAGCCACCCGCGAAGCCCGGAAAATAGTGATGCAAACTGTGCAACGCGTGGCAACAGAGCAAACCATTGAGAATTGTATTTCAGTATTTAACATTGACAGTGATGAAATGAAGGGTCGCATCATCGGGCGCGAAGGCCGCAACATCCGGGCGCTGGAAGCAGCCACCGGAGTGGAGATCATCGTGGATGATACCCCCGAAGCCATCATCCTTTCCGCATTCGACCCGGTGAGGAGAGAGACTGCACGACTGGCGCTGCACCGGTTGGTAAACGATGGCCGCATCCACCCCGCACGCATAGAAGAGGTAGTGGCCAAAACCAAGAAACAAATTGAAGAGGAGATCATAGAAATCGGAGAGCGAACCTGCATTGATCTTGGCGTTCATGGCCTCCACCCGGAGTTGGTGCGGCTTGTAGGCAAAATGCGCTACCGCTCCTCTTATGGCCAAAACCTGCTTCAGCACAGCCGCGAAGTAGCTAACTTCTGCGCCATCATGGCCAGCGAATTAGGGCTGAACCCGAAAATGGCTAAACGTGCAGGACTGCTCCATGACATCGGGAAGGTTTCTGACGAGGACCCTGAAATGCCGCACGCACTCCTCGGAATGAAAATAGCCGAACGCTTCAAAGAACATCCGGCTGTTGTGAATGCAATTGGCGCTCACCACGATGAGGTGGAAATGACGGACCCTATTTCTCCCGTAATCCAGGTTTGTGATGCCATTTCGGGCGCAAGACCGGGTGCAAGACGGGAGGTATTTGAATCTTACATTAAACGGCTGAAGGACCTTGAAGCCATTGCTCTTTCCTATGACGGTGTGCAGAAAACTTACGCTATTCAAGCTGGTCGTGAACTTCGCGTTATTGTAGAAAGCGAAAAGGTGCCGGATTCAAAAGCGGATGAACTCGCATTTGATATTTCGCAGCGCATCCAAAGTGAAATGACCTATCCGGGACAAATTAAGGTGACAGTGATCAGAGAAAGAAGGGCAGTTTCTTACGCCAAATAATTCCATCGCATTTATTGAAGATTCCGGAGGGAAAAGCCCTTCAGCGCTTCTGGGCAGATTGCTCCAGCACATTTTCGAGTTTATGATAATTGAGCGGTTTGGCAATGTATCCCGCTACATTAAACTTCATGGCGGCAGCCTTGTCGCGTTCGTCTTCTGAACTGGAAAGAAAAATGATCCGGGTTGCATCCATCTTGACTTCAGGAATTTGCTGCAGCTTTTCCAGCATCTGGAATCCGCTCATTCCAGGCATATTTACATCGAGCAATAAGAGGTCAGGATAAGGAAATTTTCCCTGAGAGGCCTGGCTCAGGTATTCAATTGCTTCAGGGCCACTGTATACGCTGTCAATCTTTCCGGCCACTTCCATTTTCTCCAGGATAATTGTGTTCAGGTAATTGCTGGCATTATCATCATCTACGAGAAGGATGCAGTCTACTTTGGTCATTTATTCCACAGCTTCAAATGTGACGGTAAAGGTAGAGCCTTTATTCTCCTCGCTTTGTACCTGGATGGTGCCCCCATAATTTTCAACGATCTTCTTTACCATATACAACCCAATCCCAGAACCTTCCACATGATTATGCATTCGTTTAAACATTGCAAACAACTTCGACTGCTGATCAGGGTTCAGCCCCAGGCCGTTGTCGCTGATCCTGAGTACAACCCTGCCTTTTTCCAGGGTTGTTGAAAGCCGGATATCCGGCTTCCGGTCAGGATGCCTGTATTTAATTGCATTTGAGACAAAATTATAAATTATACTTCTAAGATTTTTACGGAAATAATGAATAGACGGCACCTGGAAATCAGTGGTAATCTCAGCTCCTGATTCATTGATCATGTGCTGCACATCTATCTTAACATCCGTCAATTGCTGCTCAAAGGATACATCCTCAGCCATTTCTTCCAGATCCTTCTGTACGCGCGTTATTTCGGTGAGGTCCTGGATAGTGCTTTTGAACTTGGTAATAGAACGGGTCATCATCTCAATGATCTTCATTTCCGGCCCATCAAGCTTGTCTGCCACATTACTTTTTAATATATCCATAAGCCCTTCCAGATTGGATATAGGCGAACGGAGATCATGCGAAGCTGCATAGATAAAATTATCGAGTTCGCCATTCATACGGCTCAGTTCCTTATTGGTTTTGCGGAGTTCCTCGGTACGCTTATTCACCCGGCTTTCCAGTTGCTGGTTTGCCTCCCGGAGTTGCTTTTGGGCACTCATCAGCTTTTTTTCATATATTTTCAACTTCGTAACATCAGTTGAAATACCCACCACGCCCACAATTTCGCCTTCTTCATTCCAGAAGGGAACCTTGTCTGTTTGCAACCATACGTGCTTTCCATTGCGCGTGGTTTCTTCCATAATATTAAAGACAGGCAATCCGGTCTGCATCACCTCGATATCCGCGCTATAAAATTTCTCGGCATCCACCTCAGGAAACAGTTCCTGGATTGACTTATTCTGGATATCCTTTGGATCTTTTCCCAGCGATTCCGAATAAGCCTTATTAAACCCGATAATCCGGTTATACCTGTCTTTCCAAAAAATAAGTGCAGGAAGCTTATCTACAATATTATGAAATATCTTACCAAGTACCTGCTGCTCATTCTTTACATGTTCCAGTTCTTCCACCTGTTGTCGAAGAAATTGTATTTCCTGCTCAAGTTCATCATACGTGGGCTTCGTAGGCATATTCTTAGGGGTAAGTATCATATCAAAGTTTCCCTTATAAATATCAATAACCATGAAAGTGTTGAAAACCGGGATAATGCCCTGATGTAAGGTTTTAACAAATAGGGTACAGAGATTATCAGAAGGAATATAATTTGATGCAGGTAAAAAGCCAGGAGACAGGCGCACTCGGCTCTATCAGGGATATAAAGAATCTATGTCAGGTTCATATACTTTTATTGCCTTGCTTTTCTTCCTGATTCAATACTTCGCAGAAATTAGAATATTTAAGAAACAGGAAATACAGACCGTAATGTGCATTATACACACGTTATCCACGTAATACCTATGTAAGGAACACGCGTGTTTTTATGTAGAACAAGCGTAAGAAAATACAAAAAAATAAACAAAGCCCCTGTTATGCGTTCAGGAGTAGATTCTTTTCTTAATTTTCGCGGACAGGTTCAATCATTACTATTTTGAAAATTACATTTTTAGGAACCGGAACTTCCGGTGGGGTGCCGATGATCGGCTGCCATTGCGAAGTTTGCCGATCCACCGATCCGCATGATAAACGCCTCCGGACCTCTGTGCTGATAGAAGAACAGGGAAAAGTGCTCGTGGTGGATACCGGCCCGGATTTCAGGCAGCAAATGCTGAATGCCGATGTTGGCCACCTGGATGCGGTCTTGTTTACCCATGAACACCGTGACCATACTGCCGGGCTGGATGAAGTACGCGCCTTTAACTTCCTGCAGCGAAAACCCATGGATGTATTTGCCACTCCGCAGGTGCAGGATAATCTCAGAAAATCTTTCGCCTACATTTTTGCGAATTGGTCTTATCCCGGCATTCCCAAGCTGGAAATGCACCTTATTGGCAAAACGCCATTTACCGTACATGGCATTAAGGTAGTGCCGGTGGAAGTTACGCATTACAAACTACCGGTTACTTGTTTCAGAATTGGCGATTTCTCCTACATCACGGATGCAAACGCCATTGCACCCCAAGAATTAAAAAAGCTGGAAGGAACCAAAATTCTCGTCCTCAATGCGCTGCGAAAAGAACAACATATTTCTCATTTTACGCTGGAGGAGGCCATTACGTTATCCCGGGAAATCAATCCTGAGCAAACCTATTTTACCCACATCAGCCACCAGATGGGGTTGCACCGTACCGTAGAAAAGGAACTGCCGCCCAATATGCACCTGGCCTATGACGGACTTCAACTGGAGCTGTAGCTGCCATGGATGATCTCGTAAACAACTTCTTCCTGCTAAGAAAGCTTGCTGAGCGCCTGAACCAGGAGCTGGCCGAAACATTTCTTGCTGATTCCTGGCAAATCGGTAAACAACATATCGTTTTTCATTTTAAAAACAAAAACAGGGAACTGTTCCTGAACTTATTTTTTCTGCCGGATAAAGTTCTGATCTCTCTTCCTCCTTCATTTACACCACCTGTAAAAAATGCGCAGCCGATTTTCCGCGAAGTGCAGGGGAAAAAGGTTAAGCAGGTACAGGCCTATGAAAATGACCGCAGCTTCCACATCCGTCTTCAGGGAAACCTGATGCTGATATTTAAGCTGTATGGACGCCATGCTAATATTATATTGTTGCAGCAGGGAGAAGCAAAGGAGTTGCTACGGCCAAAACTTCAGAAAGACCGGACGCTGAACCCGGAGGAAATGCATTATCCTGTGGTACTGGAACAGGAGCAACTGCAACAATTGATGGAGCAGCCGCTAAACGCTGAATCCCTGGTAAAACTAAACCCGGCCTACACCCCTGATTTTGCCGCTGCCATTGATGAAAATTTTACAGAACTGCCACCCGCCCGCCAGTGGGAAAAAATAATGGAACTTGAAAATTATCTCAGGGACCCGCAGTTTTATTTATTGAAAGGAGAACCTAAACGCGATGACGATCCCGGTTTGCGGCTATCGCTGTTTGCGCTTGATATTCCGCTGTGGGAAAAGACAGACGTTGTGGAGGCGCTGAATAGCTACACCACTGAATACCGGCACCAATACCGCCTGCTCACGGCCAGAGGCGCTTTGCTGAAAAAACAGTACGAGAAAAAACGCAGACTGGAGAAGCAATTGAAAAGCGGCACCAAAGACCTGCAGCGGCTGGATAAACGCAGAAGCTATCATCAACTGGCCGACCTGATCATGGCCAACCTACACCAGATAAAAGGAGGCGCTGACAAGGCTGAGGTATTTGATTTTTATGAAGGAAAGGATCTGGTAATCCCGCTGAAACGTGAAATGAGTCCTCAGAAAAATGCGGAGAAAATGTATCAGAAAGCAAAGCGCCAACACATAGAAGTGGAAAAACTAAAAGAAAACATTTCCCGGCTGGAATCAGAACTGGCAGATGTAAATTCGGAAATTAAAAATATAGAAAGCACAACCGATTATCGCCAGCTAAAGAAGCTGGGAAAACAGGAAGAAAAGAAAGCAAAAAGCGAAACCCCGGCATTACCTTATAAAGAATTCAATTTTTTGAATTATAAAATTTTGGTAGGGAAAAGCGGAAAAAACAATGATGAATTGACCTTTAAAGTGGCTTCTAAAAATGACCTGTGGTTGCATGCAAAAGACTTTGCCGGATCGCATGTAGTTGTAAAGACGAAGAATGAAACGGTGCCCCAGCCAGTGGTTGAGGCTGCTGCCCAACTCGCGGCCTGGCACAGCAAAGGAAGAAACCACGGCCTCTGTCCGGTAAGCTATGTTCAGCGGAAACACGTGCGCAAGCCTAAAGGCATGGCCCCCGGAAAAGTAATCGTAGACAGAGAATCAGTAATTCTCGTGGTGCCATCCTCCGAGCCCGGTAAAGGGAACTCTTGAATAAAAGTCACATTGTTTCAATAAAAGACGCCTCATTTCGACTTTGCGAACTCTTTTTTGGTAACGGATTATTTTTCGATTACGATGGTTGTTCCCTGCTGAACATATTTATATAATTCGTCCACATCATCATTCTTTAATGAAATGCAGCCGAGCGTCCAGTCCTCTTTCATGGTAATTAAAAAGTCGCTTCCGGCCGGGACCCCATGTATCCCGACTTCTCCTCCAATGGCAGATTCTGCCGGAATGCTGCCACCGGCCTTTGCCGCCTCGTGTTTTTCCCATGACGCATCATTTGGGTAATCAATCCAGATAAACTTTGACCAGCTCCGGTGCGGGTATAGGTCTCGTATTTTGAACGTGCCTTCAGGTGTGCAGCCGTCACCTTCCCGCAGCTTGTCATCGGTGGGATTAAACCCCAATACAACAGGATAACGTTTCAACAAGTGTGTATCTTCCATCAATGCAAGCACTCTCTTCGACTTTGAAATATGGATCCAGGTCTTCGTTTTATCCACCTCCAAACTGTCCAGATTCACATCGGGAAACGCTTCTTCATTGCTGGTCGAGATGCCATCTCCGCAGGCAATGGTAAACAATAGAAGCAAAGGAACGAGGAGCTGATGCATTTTTTTCTTTAATCTGATCATGGAGCTATAACGAAAAACCTATCAAAAATTGTCTTTGATTTAAAAAGGTATTTAATGCATTCCTATAAGGTTTGTGCTTAATTTAATTATTACTAGTTTAAAACCAAATATTTCTATGCTGCGATACCGGTTTTGTAAATGTCGATTATTTTAATCCAAACAACTCATTTAAAAAAATGACAATAAAATAAAATGGCACCTTTTCAGGAGTCAATGTAATTGGCCGGCTGTATCCTGATATAATCCTTTCATTAATAAGATTCCAATAGAGCATGGCTCTTTCTCAGTTCTTGCTATATTACCATATCGAACCTATATCAAGTATCTTCCAATAACCTTATTTTTATTTTTCTTAAACCTTAATAACAAAATAAACAAAAGTAACCCAACCTTATTTTTTACTGCTGTGTATGAACGCCTAAAGCTTTTTATTAAATAAGGTTGGACTGTGTAAGCGTTCACGGGTTACTAAGGTTTATTCTGAAAAATAAGATTTGCATTCTTTTATCGCAGTTCGCTTTTCCCTTATCCATAGCAGACTCACCCCTTATTGAAAATCTTCATTGCCGGTTGTCGTTTTTTTCTAAACTCTTTTGCTCATCTCAGAGTTTGTCAATTCATACCCAGGGTCAGAGGCTGGCATATCGCCTCTCCATTTACCTTTGGGCATTTTTGGATGAATATTAAATTTTTGCCACAATGAAAATATTTTGCATCGGAAGAAACTATGCAGAACATGCAAAGGAGCTTCAGAATGAGGTGCCGCAGGAGCCGGTGATCTTTATGAAGCCGCCTACCGCCCTGCTTAAATATGGGCTGCCCTTCTTTTTACCCGACTTTTCTGATGATGTGCATTATGAAGCTGAGCTAGTCCTGAAGATCACGCGGCAGGGAAAACACATCCAGGAGAAATTTGCGCACAAGTATTTTGACCATATTTCGCTGGGTATTGACTTTACTGCAAGGGATATTCAGCAGCGACTGAAACAAAAAGGCCTGCCCTGGGAAATTTCAAAAGGGTTTGACGGATCGGCTGCCGTTGGCGATTTCGTACCGCTGGAAGATTTCCCGGCACCTATAACTTTCCACCTCGAAATTGACGGGAAAACTGTGCAGCAAAGCGATACTTCTTTTCTGCTGTTTTCATTTTCACGCCTCATCTCCTTCATCTCGCAGTATTTTACACTGCAAACCGGGGATCTCATTTATACCGGTACACCCGCGGGAGTTGGTAAAGTTTATGTTAACAATCATTTAACGGGGTACGTTGAAGACCAAAAGGTTCTTGATTTAATTGTAAAATAACCTTTTTATTTCCTGATCTTTTTATAATTATTAATATTTATGAAATTCAGATTTGCTGCAATCTTTCTGCTTCTCATTGCATTTTCATTCTCCAATCGAAATACGCGTTCTTCCTCCGGTTATCCGCAGGACTACTTCAGTTCACCACTGGAGGTGCCGCTGTTGCTCTCTGGAAGTTTTGGCGAATTGCGCTCCAACCATTTCCATTCAGGCATTGACTTCAAAACGCAGCAACGGGAAGGATTAAACGTATTGGCCGCAGCAGATGGCCACGTCTCCCGCATTAAAGTTTCTCCGTGGGGTTTTGGCAATGCGCTGTATGTTGATCATCCTAACGGCTATACCACGGTATATGCGCATTTACAGCGATTCAATGATACCATTCGGGAATACGTAAAACGCCAGCAATACAGGAAAAAAAGTTTTGCCATTGAATTATTTCCCGGCAGGGCATTTCCGGTAAAGAGAGGTGAAGTGATCGCCCTTTCAGGCAATACCGGAGGTTCCGGAGGGCCGCATCTGCACTTTGAAATTCGCGACACCAAAAGTGAATACCCGCTTAATCCGCTACTGTTCAATTTTAAAGTACCGGATACCAAAGCCCCGGAGATCCGCTCCGTCAAGCTGTATCCGCTTACACCGGAATCTTTTCTCAGGATTTATTATGATTATCCTGCAAACAAAACTTTATTTGTTAATAGCAAAAGTGTGAAAATTCCTGTCAGGCAAAACAACAAGGGTTATTATTTGCATAATATTAAAAAAATTCAGGCTTTAGGAACGGTGGGTGTAGCAGTGGAAACCCTCGACTACCATGACGGCTCCTGGAACCGGCTGGGCGTATATTGCATTGAATTGCAGCATAATGATAAATCCAAGTACATCATGCGCATGGAGAAATTCGGATTTCACCAAACGCGCTATCTCAACAGCCATATTGACTACGAGGAAAAAGAGCGGTCCGGGGAAAAATACCAAAAGACTTTTGTAGACCCCGGCAATTTTCTTGAAATTTATGACTCATTGGAAAACCGGGGCAGGATTGATATTTCTTCTGATTCGCTTCATCATATAAACCTCACCATAACTGACGCATATTCCAATCTCTCAGTCCTGCAATTTGATATTGAACGTGATACCCTCGGACCCGTTTCGGAGCCGGTGCAAAAATTTGAAGGCTGCCTGAAAACAATGCCCTATCAGGTTGAGAATTTTCTGGAAATGAACGAGATCAGGATGACGATCCCCGCATTTACTTTTTATGACACGGTGTGTTTTCAATACCAGGAATTGCCGCTTCCGGGTAAATCATATTCTTCATTGCATCAGGTTCACAACCAATACACACCTTTGCAGAAGTACTATAATATTTCGCTGAAGGTAAAAGAACTGCCAGAGCAATATCAAAACAAAGCGATCATCATGAACCAGAGCAGCAGCGGCCGCAGGTCATCACAGGGCGGAAACTGGGACAATGGCTATGTTACCACACGCACCCGCAGCTTCGGCAAGTTTTATATTGATGTGGATACCGTGCCGCCAAAAATTAATGCGCTGAATATTCATAATAATGCAGACATGAAATATAAGCGCAACATCCAAATACGCGTAAACGACAACCTCTCCGGCCTCAACGCTGGTAACGGCTACATTGACGGAGAGTGGGTGCTTATGGAATATGACGGAAAACTCAACCTCTTCACCCACACATTTGAGAAAAACCTGGCGGCCGGCAAGCACACTTTCCTTTTTGTAGCTAAAGACGAGAAAAGCAACGAGAGCCGGGTCAGTTATAATTTTGTGCGCTAGGTTGTTTAAAATGAATAGCATGATGCCAATGATGAGCCCAGGCAAAGGCCCACCTGCATACCCACCACCCCCTGGAGCGGGGCGACTGGAAACAGCCAACCCTTTTGGTTATTTCTGACCGGAGCGCAGCGGAGAGAAGAATCTGGTGAGCTAATAACCTATCGAGCAGCACTGGACAGGATCATTCACTATCGCTCTGGATGACGTTATTTGAAGCGTAATTTCTATACTATATGTTAAACATAGAGCCGGCCTCACCTTTGAAGCGGAAAAATCATCAAATGGAAATGAAACCAAAATAATTCTACCTTTCCTCATTTACCGATTCCCCATCTTCAAGTGAACAAACATCCTCTTCCTTGTCTTTTAAAAAATCCCGCGCGGTAATATTGGCTACTGCCCTCAATCAGTTGCTATCCTCATCCTCCTCTTATCCCTCTGCCGAAAACCATCAGGAAGACAAATCTTACAAATCACGATGAACAATATATTTAAATTTTTAAACTGACAATAAGTGGTCATCAAATTCTATTACAAGGGCCACTACCTCGCAATCAAAATCTTTTTATTAAATTGATCGTTCTCGGTATCAATACAAACAATATATGCCCCCTGATCCAGGTTTTGAATATCAATACCGATTCCATTAACAAAAGGTCCAACTAAGTTCTTAACCACTCTGCCTTGTAAATCCATAATCCGTATGCGCACAACAGAGTTCAAATCTCCGGTCAATAAAATGTTGTCTTGAGCTGGACATGGTGAAAGTTTAAACCTAAACTCATTCTGTTGCTCGTCAACACCCACAGATCCACGACCATAGACATAGGCTCTTTCCTGATCATAAGCTCCAATAATAGCTTTTGTGCCATCTTCAGATAAGTCAATAGCAGATCCAAAACGTGCGAAATTGGTTATAACACTTGGTGTTATCTTATTGCCCACCTGACTCCAGTTGCCACTTTGATAATGAAATTCCCAAGCTGCACCAAGAAAATTGTTATCTGCTGGGCCTCCTATTAACAGCACTTGTCCATCTTCCGAAACCGAAACAGCCGCTCCCTGTCCTGCATTTCCTGTAGCACCGGTACCCATTTGTTTCGTTAAGCCTCCTGAAATAGTTGTCCCATTAAAAGTATAAGTCCAAAAAGCACCTTGCCCGGCATCATCACCTTGTCCGCCAACCACGATCCTGGAGCCATCAGAAGACATAGAGACCGAACTGCCAAACTGCGAAGCACCGGTATGACCATTTGGCCGAAGTACAGTGAGCTGAGCCCAGTTAGTGCCATTGAAATGATAGGCTGCTACTCCTCCAGTATCATTCTTATCATGGGGCATTCCTACTAATATCAGATTTCCGTCTTCGGAAATAGTCATCAGTTGTGGTCCTTCTGGCCCGAAGGTGGTGGTTGCAGGTATCTTAAGGCCAGCAGCTAAATTCCATGTGGTGCCAGCATTCGAAAATATCCATAGGCTATCAGAGCGCCTGACTGCGGTTACAGATCCGTCTCCGGAATAAGCCACGCCATCTCCGGATTTATATGTCAGAACACTGCTCATCGCAGGGATATTCTTATAGAACCGGGCATAAGAGCCTGTAGATGCCCCGGCCAATACCATACTACCGTCATCAGTAATATCAAGGGAAGATCCTAAATAATCTCCTGCCAGGGCAACTAGGGTAAGCCCCTTTTGGGTATAAGTGCTGCCATTTTCTTCGAAAAAACCAATGGCCCCTCCTCTGTCATTTGCACCAGGAGCACCTATAACCACAATACTTCCATCATTGGCAATACTAACGGAAAAGCCGGTTCTTGTAAAAGTGCCGCCTATTGGCCCAAGAACAACAATTTCGGTTAATTGGGCATTCCCAGCCGTGAAAGTGCTAAGAAAGATTAACAAGGCAGGCAATGTCTTCATAATTCGTTTCATAGATAGATAGATCGTTTTAAAATTTTAGAATAGGCCGCTAAAGTATGACGAAAAATCCACACTCAAAGCTTATCCATATTTTTCCTGCAAGGGTTATTGGCCATTGGCCTGAAAGCACAGTACAACCCAAATGATTCTGCTCCATTAATAATCTAAAGGGATTTCCCTGATTTGACAAACCTTAGCTTTCCAACTCACTTATACCTCACTCCCGCATCTCCACCAGCGTAATCCCTTCCCCACCCTGCATCTCGGTTTCCGCTTCGTAGCTGCTCACCTGCTTGTGCTGTTTCAGGAGGTTGCGGATGGCGGGGCGGAGGATGCCGCTAACTCCGAACAATAGTTTCGACCATATTTCATAGATCATTACTCTATCCCCGGAATGCTCAGGGTTTTTGCGTTTATACTTCAACTAATCCTCAATAGAAAACACTATTGCTAATGCCACTTTTATCTTATTCAAAATTTCATTCTCTATTACACCAATCTTCTTCATAAATCTCTGTTCAGAAATAGAACGAATTTGGAAGCAGTCAGCGGATGATGTTTTGAAAAGTTTATTCCTTGTCGTAGGAGCAATTTTCACCATCCATGGTGCAATTTCATAATGATCCTTCCAGTCGGTTAAGGGAACAATAATTTTTAGCGGAAGCCTCCCGATTGAATTATTATTTACGATGATTCCGGGTCTTTCTTTTTTGATTTCAGCACCAATTGTGGGGTTAAGATTGATTACTCAGATTTCACCTTGCTTCATAGAATTTATCGAAATCTATTGCGGTGAACGCGGTTAAATCCTGATCCGACTGATAGTCCTGCATCAAAGTTTCTACGGCTTTTTCCATCCGCTCTTCCATCTGATTTTTTCGAATTGACTTGAGCGTTTCCTCTGCAACCTTTATACGTTCTACCACCGGAAGTTTATTGATCTCCCTGAGAATGTCTTTAGTTCCCATGTTTCAAAGATAAGAAGAAATGACCCGCATAATAATAGCACCGGATTCTTATCTCCTCCATCCCCCAATCACAGCCAAATGCTGTCGGAATAACTTCATTAGTGAATTACGATCATCAATTGTAAACCGTACCTCGAAATTCAAAAGAACCTCACTCCCTCATCTCCACCAGCGTAATCCCCTCGCCACCCTGCATCTCACTCTCCGATTCGTAGCTGCTGACCTGCTTGTGCTGCTTCAGGAGGTTGCGGATGGCGGGGCGGAGGATGCCCTCGCCTTTGCCGTGGATAATGCGCAGGCGCTTTTCGTTGAGGAGGTGGGCCTGGTCAAGCCATAATTCTACCTGGTTCAGGGCTTCTTCCGCACGCTGGCCTCGGACATCAATAGAGGGCGAAAAATCCTGGGCGGCTTGCATGTAATTATATCGAGCGCCCCTTCCTGGGGAGGTGTCTTTGTCCGCATCTTCTGATACCTGGAGTTTGTTTATGTCCACCAAGGTTTTGATGCTGCCGAACGAGACGAGTACTTTGTTCTTGCGCACTTCTTCCACAACACCCGTCAGCGGGTTGCTGCCCATCTTCACGCGGAGGCCGGGCTTTACATCCTCCGGCTTCACGTTTTTCAGTACTGGCTTGGGTTTACGGATTATTTTCAGGTCTTTCTCTATTTGCTGCTTCTCCCGGTTCAATACATCCTTCGCTTCTTTCACAATGTCTCGTGACTCCTGTTGTGCCGTGCCTGTTTTCTTTTGTTCTTCGCGAATCTCCCGAACCAGGTTTTCAAGCTTTCGATTGGTTTCGTTCAGGTGTGCCAGCGCCTTCTGCTTGTTTTCCTCCAGTATTTTATGCCGGTTTTCTTCCAGGTCCTGCTTCAGCTTGGTGTAAGTAGAGATCAGGCCATCCAGATGTTTTTCCTTTCCGGCAATGGCCTTGTCCCGCTCCTCGTATATCTGCCGCTCCTTTTCGAGGGAAGTCAGCATTTCTTCCATTGAGCGGGCACTTGTGCCTGCCAGCTTCCGTGCAGCATCAATCAATTTCTTGCTCAGCCCTATTTTATGGGCGATCTCAAAGGCATAGCTGCTGCCCGGTTTCCCGGTCTCAAGTTCGTAGGCAGGCGAAAGCGTTTGGTGGTCGAACCGCATGGCTCCGTTCAGCAGGCCGGGCGTGTGTTCTGCCAGCATTTTCAGGTTGGCGTAGTGCGTGGTGGTGATGCCGTACGCCCGTTTGTGGTTCATTTCTGTGAGAATGGCTTCGGCTATTGCCCCGCCAAGTTGGGGGTCAGTGCCGGTTCCGAATTCATCAATGAGGAAGAGCGTACGGTCAGAGGCGCGGCTGAGAAAATTCTTCATATTACTGAGGTGGGAAGTATAGGTGCTGAGGTCGTTTTCTATGCTTTGCTGGTCGCCAATATCAACGAACAACTCACGGAAAATTCCCATACGCGAATTCGGTTTTGCCGTTACCAGCATCCCGCTCTGCATCATCAGTTGGAGCAGCCCCACCGTCTTTAAACAAACCGATTTACCGCCAGCATTTGGTCCGCTAATTACGAGGATCCTGTGTTCGTGTTCCAGCTTCAGGTTAAGCGGAACGATGGGGGCGTTCTTGGCCTGGTGGCTAAGGAACAGCAGCGGATGGAACGCCTCTTTCAGGTCAATGACCGGCTCCTTTGCTATTGTGATCATATTGGCACCAATGTCCCGAGCAAACCTGGCCTTGGCCCGGATAAAATCCAGCCTGGCCAGGATGCGCTGGTAGCGCTTGAGGAGATCATAAAAGGGCCGCACTGAAGCTGTAAGTTCCCGCATAAGGCGATATATCTCCCTCCGCTCCTGTTGCCGCAGGTCAAAGACCTCATTGCTGATCTCGGTGGTTTTTTCCGGCTCAATGTATACGATGCGGCCGCTGGCGCTTTCATCATGGATGATGCCTTTTACTCTGCGTTTGTGCTCTGCCAATACGCTCAGAACGCGCCTGCTGTTCTTTATGCTCTCCTCTCCTTCTGCCAGATAGCCGCCAGCCCGCCCCTCGCGCAGCAGCGAATTAAACTTGCTGCTCAGCTCGCGCTCCTTCCCATCGATTTCACGTCTTATTTTCGTCAGCACTGGCGATACGTCCGGGCGGATGTTGCCTTCGTTGTCCAGCACTGCCAGGATCAATTGGATGATCTCCCTTTGAAAAGGATCTTCCGCAACCAGCTGGTATAGTGCCGGGTACATTTCTTCTGTTTCACTCAGGAAAACATAAATGCCGCGACAGGTGAGGCTCACGTTCAGCACCTCCAGCATTTGCTCAATGCTGAGCACCGAATTCTCCAGCGGCAACACCTTTAACTGTGCTGAGAGGTCGAGGTAATGATCAGCGGGAAAGTTGCCTCCCGACTCAATAATGCGCTTGAATTCATCTACCTGTTGCAGGCGTGGGACAATTTGCCCTGCCCGGGTATATACCTTCAACTTTTGCAACTGCGCCACACCTAAGCTTCCCAGGCATCGCTGCGCTATAAGTTCCAGGATTTTCTGAAACTCCACCTTGTCCTGCGCATCCGCAGGAAGGGTGGTGATGTACTCGGATTTAGTTTTATGGTTGTTGTTCACTTTAAGTTGCTTGCTTGAATAGACACGAAGACACAATGATTCGAAGTGTTTTGTTTAATAGCATCATGCAGATATAGCAACGATTAGTGTACCAGCGTTGGCACTGCCCCGGCTTGTAATATTATCTATCTACGTTTTATTAGGACGGAGAGCAGAAAATATATGGAAGCTGAGAAAGGGCATTAAAGGCGAAACAGTCTATTTTATTTCCTTTAATAGGCTTTTTATATCCTTTGCATCTACCGCATAAGATGCAGGGGTATACACATGATAAATAATTTCGCCATTTCCAGAATTTATCACCGTAACAAATTTATCGGTACTTCCCTTCACATAAACCAAATAATAAAATGACTGATCACTGTTCAATATCATTTCATTTAGATCTTCATTGGAAAGTACTTTATAATTGTATTCATACTTGCCCATAAGCTCACTTTCCGATCTTTTCCGCTCGGTCCCGCTAAATGAACCCCACTTCAGAAGGGAGTATTCCGGAATATATAATGTTTGACCTTTTAATTCTTTTAAAGCTTCTGCATTTGAAGTTTCCTCATATAATTTGCGTTCTTCTCCTATCTCTAAATATTTAGTAAGCATTTGAAGCTGATTTTTTAAAAATCCTGGTCCCCAATTTCGAAGATGATCTTCTCCATGATACTCCATTTTAAACACATCTGTGTTGTTAATCAGAAGGTGGCGATCAGGAAATATTTCAATATGTGCCAGCTCTTGCACCTCTATGTCAGCTATTTTCCTGGGCTTTTTATTCAAATTTTGATCCTCAGGTTTCCATAACGATAAATAGAGATGAGTGCTTCCTGAAAGTTCTGAAGATGTTGCATACCATTGAAGTCCAAGAAAAGTATTATTTGGCTCCATATAATTAATGATCTCATCGTATCTGATAAAATCAATAGGAGACAGAGTCCAGTATTTCTTATAAATGGCAATAAATGGTTGACTAGCCGGGGCCTCCGGATCATTCATTAAAACATAGGTAGTTCCGCCCTTCAACTGGTCTTTATCAAAATCTTCGGATATAAATACCTGAGATTTAGTTGATGAAGATATTAGCAAGCCATTGAGAACGACAAAAATTAGCAACAGATTTTTCATGATTTTTTTGCGCAATATCAACAATAATATTGAATGATCCCGGAAGAAGGTCTCAAAGATTCACTAATTTTTTACTTTGTGTGGCTTAGCGCCTTGCTGACTTTGTGTCTGCCACAATATCAGTCATTATTTTTTCCAGACTGCTTTCATCCTTTGGGGGTAAAGCACGAGCTGGATAAAATTTAGCTCAAGGTGGTCCAGAAAGTAAGATTTTCCCAACGATTTAATTGACAAGGCCGGTGTATAACGGACATTGGTGCGGAGGATAAACCATTCCACATCAGTGGGTCGAATATCCCATCCGGCCACTATGCTATACGAGATTTTTTCCTCGCGGATATGGGTTACGGTGTTTCCAAAGTCCTTTTCTTTTAATTGAATCGTTTCGAAATTGGCGCCTGCACCGGCAAACGGTACAAAGCCTTTATAATCCCATAAGAATTTAAAAGCTTCCAAAGAGAGCGCCTTTCTTTTAAGTTCATGTCGCAGGCCATAGGCTTCCTGGTAAAATCGCATCGGCCTGAAGGCTAACCGCAGAGCAAGATCCGGTTTGCGGAAGTAATAGCCAACGGCAATATCGGGAAAGACGGTAATGGGCAGGGGTGCCATCAGGTAGGGGCGTTCTGTTTGCAGAAACGGTGAGCGGGAAATGGGAAAGGAGGAGGAAACGCCAATGCCAAACGAGAATGCTGAAAGGGCATTCCGGCTTTCATATTTCGCTTTTAACTGCTGCTGAATGGCCCTGCTGGTTTCGCTTCCGGCATGGCGGGTGAAGTCGAGCAGGTATTTGTATTTTAGCGCCATTCCGACTGGAGGGAAATTCAGGCGCACGAATTCATTCCTGCCGGTTGGGTAGTCCCAGGAATCTCTGGGCAGCCACAAGAGGGAGGCTTCGATGATCCTGTATTTCCCGGTGATATAGCTTATGCCTCCTTCCACGCCCAAAATTTGACGGTTGAGGAGCGGCCCTTCTTCTGTGGGGTTTTTGTTTTGTTGCTGATAGCTGATGCTGCTCCAGTTTATGCCTGCAAATGGCCGAAAGCTGTTTTGGCGAATTTTTATTGGATAATACCGCGCACCCGTCATAATGCCGGTGGAGAGATTTGTTGCGGCTGTTTTCCCTGGTAATTCAACACCGGGCAGGAAGAAAGAGACATAGAAATCGGCCCGTCCCCAAAAGTGCATTCCTCCCATATCAAGATAGGGAGTCAGCTTGCCGGGCAGGCGGACGGTTTCCGTTGCGCTGCCATCGCGAATAGTGGTGCTCCCGGAGCCGGGCAGGTATTGTGCGCCTGCACCAAAATAGGTTTGCGCAAAGGAGTATTGATCGTTCTGTGCCTTTGAATAAAAGGTAGTGGCAAATAGCGATAAAAAGAGTAAGACAACCGGCTTTCCCATGTTTAGAGGTCTGGATTAAGAATATGACAGATGTGTCAAATTTATGATCAATTGCGGCCTGGAAAATATGCCTGGGACAGGACACCGAATAAAGGGACGAATTGCATGTTCAATTCTCCATTTATGGCCCTTCTTACCGTACATGGAATTGCCCGGTTAATGTACTTACTTTGAAGCTTTCAAAGGTAAATGCGAAAAGAAGCTAAATTCTTCCCGTTTATAAAGACACATGGCTATGTTCAAGGAAATACATCTGACCAACTTTTTCAGTTTTCAGGAGGGGGAGATAAAGCTGGAGGCTGATGTGAATCTGCTTATCGGGATCAACGGTTCAGGGAAATCCAACCTGTTCAAAGCGCTTGATTTGTTGAGGAGCGGAATGAAAGGAGGGCTTGCTGAAATTATCCGGGATTGGGGAGGCTTTGACAATATCTATTGTAAGTGCCCTGGTGAAACAGAGCATCCCAATAGTATAGGATTGAAATTTATATTGGATAAGAATTTTCTCTCACGCTTTAATTATTATTTTCAGGACGACATTGAGTACACAATTATTCTCAGGAAAAAACCTTCTTTTGATAACTATGACATCGTAGAATGGGTAAATTCAATAAAAGATAATGGGCAGGATTTCACGCTGTTAAGTTTTCAGCATGGCTGCGGATGGATTTATGAGAAGAAAACAAAGAGTGAAGAAGTCGAAGAGGAATTCGAACAATACGGAAGTGGGAATTGGCACCGGGTCAACTATGACGACAAAGAACCAGAGGAATTAGTACTCTCCACAATTGATGACTCTGACCGGTATCCTGCACTAACGGCACTAGCGAAAGCACTGCGCTCAATTGATGTATACAATTACTTTAACACCAAAACGGATAGTCCGCTTCGCACTTCAATAAAAGCCACCGGAGAAGAAAAGTTACAACGGGAAGGGGAAAATCTGTTTCCTGTTTTAAATACGCTTGATATAAAACATCCAAGAGTTTTTGATCAACTTAAGGATCATTTGAATATCATAAATGAACAGTTCATTGATTTAAAATTCCAGCAATTCGGGAGCGGAGTTTTTCAGGCATATTTAAAGGAAAAGAACCTGAACAGCGCCATTCATGCGGCACAAGTTTCAGATGGCACATTGAAATTTCTTTGCTTACTTGCCATACTTCTCAATCCATCACGGGGAGCAGTCATTTTTATTGACGAACCTGAGAAAGGCTTACATCCGGACATGCTGAGGGAAATTGCATCTATTATTCTTAATTCAGCCAAAGAATCACAAATTATCATCGCAACCCATTCCCCTCAGTTGCTCAATTTCTTCAAAGTGCGGAACATTCGTGTTTTTGAAAAAGACGAGGAAAATAAAACCATTATCAAAACATACAACGAAGAGGATTTTAAAGAATGGTATAATGAATTTGCACCGGGTAACCTTTGGGAGAAAGGTGAGCTTGGAGGTGTAAGGTTTTAAGAATGGTTCAGGTAACGATCATATCAGAAGGAGCAAAAGAACTAAGAACCGGATTTGGAGTTCTTTTCCGCAATATTTTTAAAAATCATAAAATTAAAATCTTACAGCTCGGACCAAAGGCAGAAGCTATCAAACGCTTCAAAAAACGAAGTGGGATGACAGCGGGTAATTTTATTCTGCTCATTGATCTTGATGCCCCGATTACTAAAAAGGAGCAGCAGTTAGCAGGCATGTCCCTTTCTTCATTTAAAGAAGATGTTTTCTTCATGGTTCAGGAAATGGAAGCTTGGTTTCTTTCTCAGCCGGAGGTATTGACCGATCACTGGGGAGAAGATCTTTTCGGTGCTTACCGGAATAAGGATGCGATGATTATAAATAATCCTGCTGCTGAGCTTCAGAGAATCACAAAGCGGTCCAGGCACGGAACTTACCATAAGATATCCGATGGCAGTATTTTGCTCGGAATGATTGACCCTGAAAGACTTGAGGTAGATTTTCCTGATTTTAAAGAATTGGCCAAGCGTATAAAAGGATAAATAAGTAACCTCCCAAATAAGTGCTTTACCTGAGAAAAGCTCATTCATCCAGTTTCAATTCA
This sequence comes from Bacteroidia bacterium, assembly GCA_040880525.1. Taxonomy (NCBI): domain Bacteria; kingdom Pseudomonadati; phylum Bacteroidota; class Bacteroidia; species Bacteroidia bacterium. The sequence goes on along the minus strand of JBBDIG010000028.1, from coordinate 19,204 downwards.
GGTAATTCTATTTTCTGAAAGTCTCTTTCGCCTTTTCTTTCAGTTCCCGGAGCAGATGGTGTTCTTCTTCTTTAGCGCTCATCAGGTCGTAAACTGCACCGGCTGCAAAAGCGTATACGGCATGGTGGCCTCCGTCAATGGCCAGGTTCTGGGGTTCCATTTCTGTGGCTTGCGGAGCGTCCGTCATGTTTGGCACCATTGCCAGTTCAGCCGCCCATATTGCAATCCAGTGTATAGCTGAGGCGGGCAGCCCTCTCAGGCCGGCCAGTTCCATCGCGCCCCGCATCAGGCCCCATGAGGTTCCGTAGCTCCAGTGCATTACCTGCGAAAACCTGGCTTTCCCTTCAGGATTGCGGGGTTGGACGCCCAGCACTTTTCCGCCTACCCTGCTTGGTGCTTCGCTGGCACCGCTGCCGGTAATCTGTTGTTGCATCATTTGGGAAATGGTGATGGCGGCTGTTCCTGCAAGGCCGGCAAGAAGTCCCTTGCCAATGGCCATTGCTAATTTGTTGACGATTCGGTCGTTACTCATGTCTTGGCGTTTGATTATATGTTTAATCCAAAAAATGCCAGGCCGGAAATGTTTAGACTTTACCTTAATTTTCTCAGTAGCGTAAGGTTTAAACCCTACGCTACTGAGCTACTGAGCATGGCGGGTGCGACTAAAAAGCAACTGCCAGCAGAACAATTGAGTGCCTTTCCATTAAAATACCAGTAGAATCTTCATCCTTTAAGTATTTAATAAAATCGCTGCTTGCCATTAAACCTATTCAATAATATTATCCTTCTACTTCACCAACAGCTTTCTTCCCGTGGCCAGCGTATCGCCTGTGGCGGATATAAAACTGTATATATAAGTACCGGAAGTGAAATCCTGCCGCTGTATTTCTATGAAAGGATTGCTGGTTTTATCATTCACTTTCACTTCCTTCGATATTTGACCTTTGGAGTTCACAAATATGATCCTGCCTGATTCTGCGTTCCGGGGCAGCCGGTAATAAATTCGGGAAATTCCTGTCATGGGATTGGGCTGTGGTGATGAAAGGAGGTCGGAGATTTCAGCGGCAGGCTGAGGAACTCCGGTGGGAATGAGGCTGCACACGTCCAGCGTATAAAGCTTCCGGCCAAAGCCGAATAGTTCCTCGTCAGTGATATATACACGGCAATTGTCCAGGAAATCTATCCCTTCTTTTTGGGTCATGGCAATATCAAATGACAGCATTTCACCGGAAAAGAAATTGCTGCCGGAAAAGCCTTTAAAAACATAAATGCGCGAGTAGCTTAGCAGCACCAGCATTTTATTATCGTTGCTCAATGAAGCTGCGGTCACCTGTCCGCTCATGGTGTTCGCATCCGTAAAAAAGCTGTCACGCAATACCGGTGTCTGCATTCCTTCTTTTACAGGTAATACATAGCGCTTGGTGTAACCGGTATTAGGAACAGAGTAGTTTTTTGTAAAAAGATGGATCGAATCATTGAGCCACACCATAGCTTCCACGTCAAAGTTTTTTGCGGGAGCGGGCGGAGGATAATCGTTCTGGTCAGGATAGCTGTATTCGATAATATCTGCGATAGTTGTATCGCTGCTGAGGGTTACAGGATTGGGAATTATGTATATCCGCAGATACATTCGTTTATTGTCGTTATTCCCAAATTCGCCTATGTATAAATTTCCATCATCGTCTTCGGCAATGTCTTCCCAGTCTTTATTGCTGGCATTGCTGATGTGCAGCGTCCGGATCAGTTTTCCGGTGCTGTCAATGCAGTAAATATTCGGATGATCGCCACCGTCATTGTGGCTCCAGAATTTATTCGCATCAACCGTAATAAGGCCCGATGATTCCTTAATCGCATCCGGCAATGAAGCCACCTGACGGGGATTAATTACCTGCGCAGTACCTGCCAAAGGCAGCAGCAAAATCAAAAGAAAAATGTATTTCATGTCAGCATTTAATTCAATTCTAATTTAAAAGATTAATTTTTTTACTTAAAACCGATGATTGGGGTAAGAGATATTGGAGGCTAAAAACCATAATAACCCAGGATTTAAATCCGGACAATTACCGTTTCAAAAATTTCCCGGTTAATTCTCCTCCTGAGTGGTTATTAATATTAAAAAAATAAAAACCAGGTGGCAGTGAAGCCGCAGAAATAATATGCTCTTTTTGTCCTGCCTGGATTTCTTCTGTCCTCATCTCTTTACCAAGAACGTTGTATATCCTGATGGCTGAAGTTTCATTTGGAATTTCAGAAAAAACCAGGGATAAGTTTTGATTTACCGGGTTTGGAAATACCTTAATTCCCAAGGCGGAATTTGTTTCTTTAATTCCGGTGTACCTAATACCCGCGGTGTCAAGGGTATACATCATCAGGAGCACCATCATTTCATCATCTGAGGTTTCTCCCCAACCTACCGGAGCCGGACCGGTGTTTATATACTTTGCTTCGTGGATAAGGCCATTCTTAATATCCAGTTCCTTCAGGGGTTCGAAATACATTACAGGCGGGTGCTGATAATCATAACTTCCACCCGTGCAGCCGGGAATGCCTCCCGGGCAGGATGCATCGAAAATATGCGTGCCCCGGTCGCCATTGGGCAACCGTTCAAAAATATCGTAGTCAGTGCCATATTTATGAGTATGTGAGGAGAGCGCCCACATAAAGATATTTTGCTGTGAAGAGGCATCTCTCACCGCCTGGCTGAAGGTATGCTCTGTGCCATCATTCGGAATATTAATGCTCGTATTGGCCTGAAGTGCAGTATACATGGTGTGCTCGGCTGTGCCTGAAGGCTGCGTAAAAATATTGATATAGACATCGCAGGCCATTACTCTGGAAGCTGAATAATTGATGTAATGCGTATTGAGATCAAGCTTGCTGCCGGCTTCCCAGGGGAATGCCGTATTGTGGGGCAACTGGACCGTATCCGGTTCCTGATTGGCCACTACGAATTCCGTGTAGAAGTGGGCATTCGCTTTTCGTAGCCCGTACGGACGCTGGTTGTCCATTCCGTTCAAATAATGAAAGAGGATAAAATGGTGCGAATATCCCTCGCCCATGTGGGTTTCCACACGCGTCACCTCTATGTCGTTTTCAAGTTGCGGGTCGTATTTGCTGAAATATTCTACCTCTCCCTGGCCCTGTCCTGCCGGTTCCACAAAGAATGGCCCCAGGTGAATCTGGAAACCTTGGGAAGGAGAGGGCGGAGCCGGAATGGTGCTCAACGGACGAAAGCCTTCGCCATTGTAGTAGCGCCTTATCAGATTTGTGTCCGCCACATTTCCGGTTTCGGGTGCTCCCATCAGGATCCATTGTCTTATCAACTCTATTTTTTCATCTTCCAGTGGTGTCCCATTTTCGGGCATCGAACTTCCTTCCTGCGTATGGAGGGTTACATCCGGTTGAAGGCCATTGTTTATTTTTTTAAAAAGAAAGCTTTTGTACGGATGGCCGGGAAATACGCGCTTCAGTTTTTCCTGCTTCGCAAAACCGTTATCCGGCTCAGCATTAAATAAATTAGAATAAACATCCTGCATTTTGGCCTGTAGCGTGGCGCCCTCTCCCACCAGATCTAAATTGGCTTTGGCCTGGCTACCGCTGTGGCATGAACTGAAAGCACAGGAAGTTTGGAATATACTGTATACCTGCCCGTAAGTAGATTGGGCTGAGGCTGAAATATAACTTGCAGCAAGTATAATGACGGGCAGTAAGCACTTTTTCATAAACTTTATTTTTGTGATAGGAAGTTGTGAACAAAGATAATCAAGAACGGGGAATGGCCCTGAATGGTTACAGCTACCGGTTTTTATGTTATTTTTCAGATGAATAAATAAAGATCTGAAGAAAATTCCGGCTATCTGCTGCGCTGCCGGTTTTTACGCATCGTGGCATTTTACACAGATGTTGATAACCTTTAGAATATAAAACCAATAGCTGCGCGCTTAATTGCCGAATTTTGTTGCTTTGAAACGGCATCCCATGTTTTCGTTGATTTTATAAATTTAAAGGAGCACTGATGAAATTTCTTCCGGACCTATTGGAATCTTACGTAGAAGCGCATACCACACCGGAAACGGAGGTGGAGCAGAAGCTTAACCGGGAAACGCATGCAAAGGTGATGTTGCCTCAAATGCTGTCCGGCCACCTGCAGGGAAAGGTGCTGGAGCTTTTCAGCCTTTTGGTGAAACCGCAATTCGCCTTAGAAATCGGGACTTACACCGGCTATTCTGCATTGTCCCTTGCAAAGGGAATCAGGCCGGGCGGAAAGCTCATCACCATTGACATCAATGAAGAACTGGAGGACATGGCCAGGAAGTATTGGAAGGACGCAGGCGTAAACGAACGAATAGATTACAGAATTGGCGATGCGCTTGAAATCATTCCTGACCTTGATGCTAAATTCGATCTTGTTTTTATAGATGCGGATAAGGTAAACTACAGCAATTACTACGATTTAATTTTTGATAAAGTGCGCAAGGACGGGATTATCATTGCCGATAATGTGCTATGGAGTGGCAAAGTTGTTGAGCCGGAACCCGACAAGGATACCCGCGCCCTTATTGCGTTTAACGATAAGATTCACCAGGATGAGCGCGTTGAGAATATTCTGCTCCCCATCAGGGATGGCCTGATGATAATTCGGAAACTTCGTTAAATACTATGAAAAATTATCTGCTGATACTGGCGCTGTTGCTTCCATCTCTTATGGCGAATGGACAGGCCAGAAAATACACCACCGAAGAATATATTAAAATTTATAAGGACCTGGCGATAAGCGAAATGATGAGAACCGGAATACCCGCCAGCATCAAGCTCGCCCAGGGGGTTTTAGAATCCGGTTCCGGAAACAGCGAGCTTTCGCTAAAAAGCAATAATCACTTTGGGATCAAATGTAAAAGCCATTGGACGGGCCGGAAAACATATTATGATGATGATGAAAAAGGCGAATGTTTCCGGGTATATAATAAAGTGGAAGACAGCTACCGCGACCATTCTGATTTCCTGAGTGTTAATACTCGTTATGCATTTCTATTTGAATTTGATAAAACCGATTATAAAGCCTGGGCAAAGGGCCTGAAGAAGGCGGGATACGCCACCAATCCCAGGTATCCTGAGTTGCTTATTGGAATTATTGAAAAATATGATCTGCCACAATATGACCTGATTGCCCTCGGCAGGAAATTGCCTGTCGCAGATAATGAAAACAGTGACGGAATTTCTATTACTCAAACTTTGGTATTTAATGGAATCCCTGCCGGGCGCGTTTTGCCGGGCGAAAACATGCGCACGTTTGGAGAGCGCCATGATATGCGCGAATGGCAGGTGCGGAAATACAACGACCTGGAAAAAAATGCAAACATCATTTCCGGATCTATCCTGTATCTGAAACCGAAACGGGGCCGGCCCGCACACAAACAGCATAGCGTGCAGGCGCAGGAGACCATGCACTATATTTCGCAACTTCATGGCATCCGGCTAAAGAAACTCCTGCGGAAAAACCGAATGGCAGAAGGGCAGGAACCCGCAGTGGGCGAAACCATCAGCCTCAGAAAAAAGGTGAAGCAGCCGCCAAAACTTACCAATCCTGATTTAATTAAAGAAAAGAAATATGTGGGGCTGGAAAATGCTGTGGATGAAAACGGCAGCAAACCGGATAAAAAACAAAAGCCGCCAAAAGATCAAAAGAAAAGGAAGCCTGAAGAAACTCCGGTGAAGGAAGTGCCACGGCCTGAACGGCCGAAACCGGAAGAGACCACTGCAAAAGTGGAAACAGAGGAATTTAAAGCAGTGAAGGAAGAGGAAATTACCATTGCCGAAGAGCCTCAACCGGCCGAACTGGTGATCCCGGAACCTGACAACCGCAATGATAAACCGGCAACCGTTCCGAAAGAGACGGAATTAACCGTAGAGCCTGAACCCGCTCCGGAGGAAAAGGCAGCCCCGGCTACCGCAGAGCAGACACCCCAGGCAGATCCGCAAACGGACACAGCGGGATGGAAAATGCACACCGTACAGCAGGGAGAGAGCCTTTATTCCATTTCTCGGCAGTATGACATTAGTGTAGCTGAACTCCGGGAAATAAATATGATTGTGGGCAACGATCTCAAAATGGGGCAGCAGTTGAAGGTGCAACTTCCCGCGCCTGCACCAGAACCGGTCTATCACGTGGTAGAGCAGGGCGAAACGCTCTATGCCATTTCCCGCAGGTTTGAAGTGAGCATGGGCACGCTGATGGACCTCAATGATCTATCCGGCTTCGACATCTCCGTAGGCCAAAAGCTGCGAATAAAATAACCCCCAAATAATCCCTCCCCCACTAATTCACTGATCACTGATCACTAATTCACTGCTCGCTGATCACTGATCACTGCTTCACTGATCACTAATTCGAATAAGTGTATGCCTTTTTAACTTTTTGGGTAAATAAAAACCCCTGGCTGTTTGCACCAAATGCCCCTTCACCTTCCAATGCCGCAGCTATTGGTTCCACGCTTTGTTTTGCCACTATCATCCTGCAAATCTCAAGGGAAGGTAAAAACCGGGCTGCTGCTTCTCCGTTGCCTTTAAATTTCATTGCGCTCAGCGTGGCTCCGGAAGCCCCGTTTTGCATGGCAACCTTAACGAGGTCAGCACCGTATCCCTCGTTACAGACCAGATTCAACTCAGTTAAGTCCTTCAGATAATTCAGGTTTGCTGAGGCTATTCTGTCCACCTTCGATTTGCGCCACCCTATGCCGCCTTTTAAGGAATCAATCGCTGAAATGATCTGCTCTTGTGACGCTACCTGGCCGCTGGCGCCTGTTGAAATTTTTGTATTAACAAAACCGTAGCGAACCGGAAAATCATAAATAAACCCTTTGCCGGGCTGACTCAGTTTCCCTTTTATGATCATCAGCTCCATTACGGCCTCCACGTCATACTTGCTCATCATCAGGGTGATGATCTCCTTCTCGGCTGGAATAGTGATGCGAAGCAGTCCCAGTTTATCGCGGAATCCCGTACCTGAACCGTACGTTAAAACCGGAACGCTGATACCGGAATCCAGCACCAGGTAGGCAATTTCATCTCCGTGGCCCCGCTGCACAATACAGGAAATTCCTGACAGATCTGAATGAGGCACAAAGGTTCCATCATGCTCATACCTGAAATCTGAATTCCTGATAATATCATCATGCTGCCTCAAAATCCCTGATTCTGAGGAATATACCGAACCTTTGCCGGGTGTGGCAAAATTAAGCTCGTCATCTATTAATTTTAGTGCATTTATTTCTTCTTTGGGAGAGACAAAAAAATTAAGCACTTCAAAAGGATCATTTATTAATTTCTTTTTATCATCAATAGAGAAAATCGCTTTTTTATCCTTCAGCATGTTTGCTCTCCCGTTTTCAATATAAACAGCACGGATGCCATTGAAAAAAAGTTTCTCCACGAGGCTGGTGATGTATTCTCTGTTTACCACCGCATTGATCCTGATCATGGCATTTTTTACCATTTTTCTTATTTATTAATTAAAATATAAAAATCAGCAGGTTCCGGAAATCGTAATTTTAATTTTCTATACTTTAACTGCTTTGCTTTCGAGTTCCCGCATGAGCTTTTTTCTGCGGCTGTTCACTACAAGGCCCATCGTTAAAACACTAATAATAGGACAAACGGAGGCCATAGAGAGAATGCCGAATCCCTCAACCACACCTACCTGCCCGCCAATGCCAAGCCCCATCGCCAGAACGAGGGGAACCGTAATGGGCCCGGTCGTTACACCGGCACTGTCCCACCCGATATTGGTATATTCTTCAGATGATAATTTCGTGATTAACATTAATAACAGATAGGGAGGAATAAGCATCCAGAATAAAGGAATATTCCAAATAATCTTGGCTACGCCCAAAGCAAGTCCTACGCCCACACCAATGGCAACCGCCTGCATAAGGACCGATTTCGGAAATGTTCCCACAGTAATTTCTTCAACGGTAAGGCCCAGGGCGTTTAGTGCAGGCTCCGCCAGCGTAGCGCCATATCCCATCATAAATGCAAAAAGTATTACCACGATCATTCCTCCAACTCCGCCTGCCACGCCAAAGAGCGGCCCTCTTTCCGGAATATACAGATAAGTCTTTTTCTTCTCATCATAATATTGCTCATCAAAGGGAATGGCTTTATATTCCTTGTCCTTCTTTGCATAAAAAAATTTATTGATGGAGCCATCTTCCTGCAGTGCTTCATTTACCAGGCTTTTATCAAAGTTTTGAAGTAGTGTTGTTTCATCCTTTAATTCAATGGTACTGAAGGACGCTGGCAGGTTTTGGCCTACCTGGCCTCCCAGCCGGGACAGGCCCATCTCAATGCCGATGTTGAATATGGCCATGCCGATGAGCGCGAAACCTATTCCCAGAAATATCTCGTCAGGTTGGGGCAGCTTGTCCCTTATTACTAAAAAGAATATTAACAATAAAAATAACGTGAGCGGGATAATTGCCTGAAATGCTGCAATGCTGTTTCTTGTAATTACATCCCAACTGTTTAATGATGGCATTGTATAATTACCTCCACGGCTTTTTCTGAATTTCTGCATTTCTTCAGGACTGCCAAAAACCAGGTTTATTACCTGGGCATTATTACTGGCTGCGGCCCATGTTTTAAATCCGGTTTCCTCCGGCCCGGCAACCACAGCCTGCAATTCTTTATCAGCCTTTACCTTGCTGAGATAGGCCAGGAACTTTTCCTGATCATTATCGAAAATTTGCATGTAGACAGCGGGGTCTGTATGGGAAAGCATATATCCGGTATAGGCATCATAGCTGTCAAAAAGCCCGGTTACTTTCGGATTATCATGCTGGCGGGCAAATTCTGCTGCCGATAATGGTTGCGTAATGGAGGAGAGATAGAACATGCCAATTCCCAACACAGCTATGATGGGAAACAACGAAGCCAGCGTAACCGCGCCAAAACCTGCCGCTCCCTGCTCTGAACCGCTGCCGGTAATCCGGCTGATGCCGATACCCAGCGCCAGCACAAGCGGAACGGTAACCGGCCCGGTCGTTACACCACCGCAGTCCCAGGCCAGGCCCAGCAAATAAAATAAGTTCGGATCTAAATGCGCATACAGCGACATGACGGAAAGCAGTCCCACCAAAATATAAATAAATGGCTTTAGCGACCAGTTATAAATATATCGCAACATGCCAAAAACCACGGCAAGGCCAACGCCCACTCCTACAGACATCACCAGGATATCCGCATATTTATTCAGCATCAGGAAAAGGAGCGGAGCTTCCCACGCCTTAACAGATGAGCCGGCCATCTTCAGAACGCCAATGGCAGGCTCGGCAAAAGTGGCCCCAAGCCCGAGGATAAATGAAAAAATAATGATCACCGGAAGCTTTGACTTTTGCGGCAATTTGATTCCGATGATCTCCCCGAGCGGCATGAGCCCCAGCATGAGCCCCTCCATAAAAAATGTGAGCCCGGTAATCACCAGCACCAACCCCACAGATATCCAGGCTGCATCAGCGATGGCAATTCCGAGCACCAGCACCTGAAACAAAACGAGGTACGCGATGATCAGGGCAACCGCCTTTATTTGCTCAAGAAAGCGTTTCCGGGCATAAAGAAATATCATCATGAATGCTTGCCGGAAGCCGACCCTGATCCGTTTCGATGCTTTGTTCATGTATGTGCGTTGCCGTTAACTTGTTATTCGGCCAAAATTAATTAAACCAAGATTATACGATAAGAAAATTGAGCGGTGTCCGGTAGCTCTGAGTTTGGAACAAAAGGTTTCAAAAGGTTTTTCTTAAAATTTCAATCATTTCTTGAAAAAACTTTAAGATTTAAAATACAATATTAATGTATTCATTACGCTGAAAGCTTCCCCATCTCAGTAACTATGGTAATTTTCGCTCCTTAAAATTAAAACCGGCTTATGCGCATATTACTCTTTTCACTTCTCCTCGTCCTTAGCGGAAGTATTGACTCTACCACGCCTTTCGAGAAAAGCAACGGCCTCGAAAGCGCTACGTATGACGAAGCCATATCATACTACCGGCAACTCGACTCTACCTACAGCGAAATAAAACTCCTGGAATATGGCCCAACGGACGTAGGAAGGCCGCTTCACCTCGTTGTTATTTCCAGCGATGGCGAATTTAATCCGCAGAAAATAGAGGAAAGCGGCAGGCGCATTTTGCTGGTAAACAATGCCATCCATCCCGGTGAACCCTGCGGTGTCGATGCTTCTATGATGCTGGCCCGCGACCTGATGGAAAAGAAGGAAATGCAGCGGCTTCTGCAAAATGTGGTGGTGTGCATTATTCCCTTTTATAATATTGGCGGGGCGCTGAACCGAGGTTGCTGCAGCCGGGCCAACCAGGTGGGTCCAAAGGAGTATGGCTTCAGAGGCAATGCCCGCAATCTGGACCTCAACCGCGATTTCATCAAAGCTGACAGCCGCAATGCCCGCAGCTTTGCAGAAATATTTGATGATTGGAAACCGGATATTTTCGTAGATACGCACACCTCCAATGGCGCGGATTACCAGCACGTGATGACGCTCATCAGTACGCAAAAGGACAAACTACACCCGGTGCTGGCCACATACCTGGAAAAGGATCTTGAGCCTGCGCTTTATAAACGGATGGCGCAAAAGGGCTTTCCGATGACGCCTTACGTAAATACGCTGGCCACAATTCCGGATTCAGGGCTGGTGGCCTACCTGGAAACACCACGATACTCAACGGGCTATGCTGCGCTCTTCAACTGCATCGGTTTCACGTCCGAGGCCCACATGTGGAAACCCTACAAGGAACGGGTGGAAGGAACCTATCATTTCCTTGAAAGTCTGCTGGAAAAGATGAACATCAACCACAAGGAAATCGGCTTGCTGAAGGCAAAGGCCGATCTGCTGTCATCCCGCCAAAAGAATTTTCCCCTCCGGTGGGAGCTGGATACATCACAAAAGAAGGACATCATTTTCCAGGGCTACGAGGCCACATGGAAAGAAAGCAAGGTGACGGGAACAAAGGTGGAATCATACGACCGGGAGCGTCCTTATCAGCGGAATATTCCTTTTTATAATAGCTACAAATCCATGGATTCAGTCACGGCCCCGGTGGCCTATCTCATTCCGCAGGCCTGGCAGGAGGTAACAGAGCGGCTGATGATCAGCGGCATCCGCCTCAAGCAGTTGCTCCGGGACACGGTGCTGGAAGTGGAGTACTATCGGATCACGCGCTATGATACGCGACCCCGCCCTTACGAAGGACATTATCTGAATTATGATATCGAGACCTCCGTCCATACGGGGGAAATCACGTTTTATCAGGGCGATTATGTGGCGTATGTAAACCAGCCCGCCAACCGTTTCATCGTGGAGACGCTGGAACCACGCGCCCCGGACAGCTATTTTGCCTGGAATTTTTTCGATGCCGTCCTTTCCCAGAAGGAATATTTTTCGCCATACATTTTTGATGAAACCGCTCACCGGATGTTACAACAGAATGCAACACTGAAGCGTGAATTTGAGCAGCGGAAGGAACAGGATTCCATGTTTGCCAAAAGCCCGTGGGCGCAATGGTATTTCATTTACCAACAATCAGAATTATATGAACCGAGCCATAATCGCTACCCTGTGTACCGGCTTATTACAGATGCATTGCTGCCGTTGCGCGAGTGATGTTCCCTTCGTCCTTCTAAACGAAACGTAATGAAGCGAAGAACCTGATTATTTACGCATTTCAAGATTAACTCCACCAGATCCTTCGGGATGCGCAGGATAACGAGCTTGAAATAACTGTATGCCTTTTCTACACGGAGAAGTTGTCGCAGAGGATCCCATCTTTCCCCTAAATTTGAATGTTCAATTTAAATTAGAAAAGCAGAACAAATGGAACTTTTTCTCGTCCTTACACTCCTCATAATGGGGCTGGCCCTCATTCTAATCGAGGTATTCTTCGTTCCCGGTACCACCTTCGTTGGCATCATCGGGTTGGTGCTGATGGTGCTGGGCATTGTGCAGGTATTTGCCAATTATGGATCTACATGGGGCATTGCAGTGAGTACGGTAGGTTTGATCATTTCACTTACGGCCATTATAATTGGATTCAAGAGCGGAGTGTGGACAAGCTTTTCCAACAAAGAAAAAATAACCGGACGCGTGAACCTGCTGGAAGAAGATATTGTCAGGAAAGGCGACAAAGGCGTTGCGGTTTCAGACATCAGGCCTGGCGGAAAGGCCCGGATCAACGATTTCCTGCTGGAAGTAAAGTCGCTGCGAGGATTCATTGATGCCGGCTCTCCCATTGTAGTGAGCAAGATTGATGTGAATTCGATTACCGTGGAAGAGGTGAAGGAAGGGGAAGAGGAGGACAAGGCATTAAATGCTTAAGTTTTACTATCGTGCTCACACAGGGAACGTTACAAGTAATAGAGCGAATTCTTGATTTTCAGAAGTTATTAAAGAACTATATTTTATCGATTAGACAAGTTCATAAAAATTAGAACAGAACAACATGATTCATGTTGTCCTGTCATTCCCGCGAAGGCGGGAATCTCCTGCCCCGTGGAAACTTATGCAGAATGTACAACAGCAGGCACCCGTGCAGGAGATTCCGGATACTTCGAGAAAAATGAAATTCCGGAATGACAATAAATATAAAATAAACTAATTGGATTTTGTCTTTTACTACCAGCCCAATATCTCTACAATTTTCCTTTGCCAACGAAGTTTCCAGTCCGAAGAAGCGGCCTGCCTGTCCTATGCTAAACTTTTTCAAAGACGATACGGTGGTGATCCCAAATGCCGCGCTCGAAAGCAACACGGATGGGCGCAATTTTCAGGTTTTCGAGGCGGTTCCTCATTTTAGCATCTGTGAGAAATTGTGGGACCAACGACAGGTAAGCCTGGTATTTTTTCCAGCCAAAGGACTTCAGCCTTTGCCGCCAAACTTTTATCGTTTCTATATAATCTTCCCGGCCGGAATGGCTCGTTACGAGTTTAAAGCAGGGCTGGGCTGAACATGTTAGATGGAAAAGAAATATTTCACCTTTTCGGGGTTCACTGAAATCGTTCCCTGGTTTTGGGTATATTCCTTTCATCACACGAAAAGCTTCGCTGTTGTCGTAGAATTGCTATTTTTGCACTTGTCTAAGAGAAGGAACTTTTTCAATTAAGTTTTTAAGTTTTTAACAGAATTAACGACAGTTCTTCAATGAATTGCTCTCTATTAAATTGTGAAATAAATGCTATCGCTATATATTAATGCAGAAGAGATACTGGTTAAGCGTAAAAGAATACCAGTGGGCTTAAATATCAGGCTAACCTCTGGTGAAGATTTATTGATTAGCGGTGCTAATGGGTCTGGCAAAACAATGTTGTTTAAAGCCCTGGCCGGACTTATTCCTTTCACGGGCGAGTTCAGAATTGAAAATGAAAAGGAGCCAACTCAAAACCAGAATCTAATTAGTTTTTGTATTGAAAACTATTTTGAACCCAATCTCACCGCAAGCGATAATTTGGCAATTGCCAGATATATTAAAAATGATAGAACCCAATTTATAAATAATCTTATGGAAGGATTGAATTTCAGTACTCAATTAAATAAGAAATGCGGAAGTTTATCTGCTGGCAATAAGAAAAAATTACACATCATTGCCGCCTTTGTGGGGCAGCCGAAGATGGTTTTTCTAGATGAACCTTTTGCAAACTTAGATGAAAATTCAGCAGGTTCATTATTAAACTGGTTTAAAGATCATCTTAGTCACGGAGGCATTCTTATTTACAATGACCCTGCCGCTGACAGTGTGGTTAGGGCGAAATACAGCTATAAACTTCCGGGTCATGAGGCTTCTTAGGGTTTCCCTGCTTCTAAATAAAGTTTCAAGAAATGCCGTTTTCTTCGGAATTGTCTGGCTACTAATGGCTTTGTTTATTTTAGCAAATGCCTATTCCATTAAAGGCTCTCCTGAATTTACAGAACATTTCAACTATGAACGAAGTATCAATGCTTCTTTAAAGTTTACATTTTATGGAGTGCTGTTGGGTATGTGGGTCGCTTATGATTTGGCCTCATTATTCCGGAATGGTATGATTAAGCAAATTCTGGTATTAGGATATTCAAGGCTTCAGCTTCATCTTATGCTATTGGTAAATGCTGCAATAAAAGTTCTGGCCTTGCTGCTTTGTCTTACTGGTACCGTTCTTATTATCAATTTAATCCTGTTCAGCAATTCCTTTGATTTTTGGTATATATTTAATTTCAATTTGCTCTTTCAGTTTTTTGTATTTAGCCTTTATGGTAGCATTGCCCTTTTTTTTATTAGTCTATTCAAGAGTTATCTGGGGTTAGTATTTATTATTATCTATAATTTTTTAGAGCATTTTTTAATAGGCTTTTGTTTGAATATATTAGAAGTTGACTTAAGAAATTATTTACCTCTTAGCTTAACTCAAAACATTTTAAATGAAACCTCAAATGGTTACGAGGATTTTTTCATTTTTGCGCTTTATTTGATCGCCTTTCCTATGGCCTCGTTTCTTCTTATTAAGAAGAGTAAATTCTACTAAATCCCCCACCTGGTGCGAGCATTTGCCCGTACCTTCACGTCAGGTTGATGCAGCAGCTAATTTGGCAATAGCAGCAAATATTCTTACTTTTCACTTAGCTGATGCACGTGTCTAACGACAGCGTAAGGCGTGCCTTGTTTGGCGATCTACAAAGCCTCAGCCCCAATCCTACGCTGTCAATTCTACCTTCAGCAAACCTTTCATACCAGCATAATCCCGGGCTGAGCTATAGCGGTAGCGTACCGGTCTATCCACTATTTCAGCTTCTACAGGACTATTGTGAATATAATCAAGCTTTGGTCAAAAAAAATCCAGTTTACATTAATTCCATGCCCAAGATAATTAGGTATGTTTGCATTAATGAAAAACAACTCTTTTATAAAAGGAACCCTGGCCACTTTAATCCTTAAATTGCTATCGGACAACGGGCAGGTGTATGGCTACGAGGTCATTCAGAAAATTAAGTTGATAAGTGACGGGCAAATGCTCATTACCGAAGGAGCATTATATCCGGCCTTGCATAAGCTGGAGCAGGAGGGGCTTTTGACTACAGAAACAAGAATGGTGTCGGGGCGGCAAAGAAAATATTACTCGCTAAGTGCCAAAGGGAAAAAAGCCACTGCCACCAGATTGCAGCAGTTGCAGTCATTTCTTGGACAGGTGCAGTTAATTCTTTCGCCTAAAAAACCATATAAAGTATGGAACCGGAAAAGTTAGAAGTCATAAAGAAGTACCTCAGCTTTAATGATGTTAAATATTATGACGTACAGGCTGAATTAATTGACCACTTTGCTTCAGCAGTTGAGACAATGGAGAAAGAACATCCTGAGCTATCCTTTGAAGAATCCCTCTTTCGGGCGCACCGGCAGTTTGGCGGTCAGCAAGGCTTTCAGGTTTATATTGATAATACAGAAAAGAATGTAAGAAGAAAAACGCTCAAATTAATTGGAAATGCCCTTCTCAGCTTTTTATCGTGGCCTTACGCGTTATTTACTTTTTCGCTGGCAGCCGTCTGGCATTTCGTACTGCCCCTTATAAGCAATAAAGAATATTATGTATTGGGTTTTTACGGTGCTATGATTATTGTGACGGCCACAAACCATTGGCGTCTGAGAAAGGTGAACATTTTCTTGCCTAAACGTGCCTGCAATATTATGACATTCATTGTTTATATTTTAATAGCGGGGCCGATGATGTTATTTCTGGCCAATCAGGGAAATCATTATTTAAGTGTAGTGATATTTGCATTTAGCTCCTTGTTTTTGGTCGTTTTTATAATGCTTCCAAAACTTACAATTGAAGAGACCAGGAAACTTTACCCGCAAATAGCATAGAATTGTCCTGTCCTTCCAGCGAAGGCGGGAATCTCCTGCCTTGCGGAAACTTAGGCAGAATGTACAACAGCAGGCACCCGCGCAGGAGATTCCGGATATTTCGTGAAAAATGAAATTCCGGAATGACAATAAATATAAAATAAACTAATTGGATTTTGTCTTTTACTACCAGCCCAATATCTCTACAATTTTCCTTTGCCAACGAAGTTTCCAGTCCGAAGAAGCGGCCTGCCTGTCCTATGCTAAACTTTTTCAAAGACGATACGGTGGTGATCCCAAATGCCGCGCTCGAAAGCAACACGGATGGGCGCAATTTTCAGGTTTTCGAGGCGGTTCCTCATTTTAGCATCTGTGAGAAATTGTGGGACCAACGACAGGTAAGCCTGGTATTTTTTCCAGCCAAAGGACTTCAGCCTTTGCCGCCAAACTTTTATCGTTTCTATATAATCTTCCCGGCCCGAATGGCTCGTTACGAGTTTAAAACAGGGCTGGGCTGAACGGATAATATGCTCTATCCCATAAGGCAGCCATGATCCTGGAAATTCATTCATGATCAGCGCCATCAGGTATTCCTTTGAGTTTTTATCTGCATTAATATCAAATTCATCGAGGCTTATCATTCCCTTTCCAAACACCATGGTTTGCACAAAACATCGTCCACCAATGGGCAACAGATCGCTTACAGTTTTAAAGAAATCCTGGTATACCTGATCCTGCCGGCCCTCCTTGTAATCCTCCACAGAGCAGAAATGCTCGAACGAGCCGATGGAAGCCACAGCATCAAAAGTCCCGAAATCCTGTGAGGTTATCGTCCGGCAATCCTGGATGTAAACTTCAAACCCCTGCTGCCTACAAGCCGCATGTTGCGCTTCTGACAGCGTGAGGCCAATGCCTTCAGCCTTGATCTTCCGCAGATAATTGAGGAATGGCCCCCATCCGCAACCAATGTCCAGCACCCGGCTTCCTGCGGTAATATTTAACTGTTCTGCAATAAATCTGTGTTTCCTTTCCTGGGCTTCCTCAAGACTGAGCGAAAAATCCCCGTCATATTTTGCGCCTGTAAAATCGGCCATCTCTCCAATGCTGAGGCGCCATATTTTATCCATTGTGCTATACGAGTAATCAATATCAGCTTTTGATGCCATGCATTCATCCTTTTTTCCGCGAATTAAATAATTTCCTGAATCAAATATTCTCTCCCGTTAAATTCAAATTTATCCCCAACCCTCTTGTCTTTAAACATCTGGCCAATGGGAGAAGCCAAAGATATAGCATAAACCACTTCATCGTTCACTGTAATTTTTCCAAGTCCGATGGAGATAAAATACTTTCCATGGTTGGTAACCACGAAGCTGCCCGGTTCGATTTCCTCTATTTCCCGGCTTATATTGAGTCGGGTAAGCGCTTTTTTCAGTTCGAGTGCATTATTTAATTGAGTGTCATAATTCTCCATCTCAATTTGCATCATCGCTCTGCCCGTTTCATATTGATCGCCCGCAGAGCTTTTTGTGTCGCTATCGCGGGATTCTTTTGCAGACTCAAGTGCCCGGCTCGCTTCCGCGATCTTTCGGTCCAGCAATTCATGCAGGTGCCGGAGTATTTGTTCTTTAATTCCTGTTTGGGAGTTCATCGGTCTTTTATGTTAATTCATTTGGCAGAGGCAAACAACGGCAATAGAGGATGGTTCAACCATTCCCGGTTTTTGTTTCGGGTGGTGGAGGAGCCGGAAGAAGTTTCTTTTGTTACGGTAACTTTTTTTATGTATGATGTTCGCCAATGTTTTTTGTTTATCATTTCATTAAATTCATAGTTTGAATTATCATTACTAAATAATTAATGATTTAACTTTTTTATAAAAGTATACATACCAGTAATTTCTGTGCTTCTCCGGGCTTATGAATAAATGATGTGCCTGTCCCATTCTACGTTTTTTTGTTAAAGAATTATCACCCGTTTGGCTGATAATTTATACCGTGCCACTACCTCGTCAGCACTACATAGTCCCAGATCAATTTTTCTATAAATTGGGCCGGGTCAGATTCCTTCGGAGTGATTCCTGATTCCTGCCGGATTCTCTCCACAAGTTCGGTCATGGCCGCGCGGTGGGCGGGATTATTATATTTCCGTGTGCGGTCAAGCACGTTCTTGATCAGCAACATGTCCTTTTCCGCTAATCGCCTGACTTGCGGATAGGTGATCTCATGCGGTTGCGATTCGTTTATGGCAAGCACATCACGTAGCGAAACCCTCAATGAAGGGCGAAGTTTTATGACCGTGGTATGCGACAGCCTGCCACCCAACCGCTGATTGTTTGGGGAAGAACTGATGAGCATAGCTGCCACACCACCCAGCGTAAAGTAAATGTCAATGATCCTGAAGCTCCAGCGAATGAGGTAATCCCCGATAGTGGCTTCCCTCCCACTGATCTTCACCACCTTTGTACTCAGCACCTTTTTTCCCAGCGTTTGCCCGTCCATAAGGATCTCCGAGGCCAGCGTATAAAAGAAAAACAGCAGGGAGATAAGCATTATCACCATGTTCTGGCCTATCAGCGAATGGGCTATAAGAATGAGAATACTGCCGAAAAAGATGATGATGAAATCAATCAGCCAGGCGAGGATGCGATCGCGGAGGGGCGCAAGCTCATATTCTATAACTACCTTTTGCGTTGTGGTGATCCTGATGGTTTTGGCCATCGTTTACTGCTTCTTCAGGTTTTCATCCACAGGTTCCCACAGCTCTACCTTGTTACCTTCGGGATCCAGTATCCATCCGAATTTGCCATAGTCATAATGCTCAATTTCGCCCACTATTTCCACGCCCTCCTTTTTGAGTTGCTCCATGAGCGCCTCCAGGTCGTGTACCCGGTAGTTGAACATATACGGCTTGGTGCTGGGTGCAAAATATTTGGTGGTCTGGCTGAAAGGGCTCCAGGCCGTGTGGCATGTTTTGCCAGGATTGCCTTTTTCGCACCATTCAAAGAGGCCGCCATACTCATCTGTTTTTATGTCCAGATGGTCGGCATACCATTCCTTCATATTTTCGGGGTCCTCGCATTTAAAGAATACGCCTCCCAATCCTGTAACTCGTTTCATGCTCTCTTGTGTTTTTGTTGAGGGCAGCAAAGTAGCCGTTGTATGTCATATTTCCTAAAGTATAAGCCCACAATTTCAATCAGCAGCCTTTATGTTTGCAGTTCATTAAAATATAAAGACTTATGAAATCATTGAAAATTACAGGGAGCGTACAGTGGTCCTTAGGATCTGTAACGAAATAACCTGTACATTTGAAGAAAAACAAATGTATGGTT
>JBBDIG010000027.1 GCA_040880525.1 Bacteroidia bacterium | reverse complement strand
ACTCGCCATAATACTGCGGTCCGCAAGGGAAAACAGCATTGCTTGCATGTCCGATGCCTACCCGCATCCGAGTGCCACCATAAGGCGTAGTCAATGGAACCGTGATGGAGTCCATCCAGGCGCTGCTCGTATTATTGCTGTCCTGGCTCACCAATTCTGAGGACTGGAAAATACCATCCTGATTGTAGTCAATCCAGGCTGAAAAAGTTACGGGATTGGATGTTGTAGGGCGGTTAAGAGAAAGGGCATACTTGCCCCCTCTTGTCAGTTCCGTACTGTGGGTTTTTGTATAATCCGTATAATATTCTTCAGCAGCGGCAGTCACATTATTTATATTGGCCAGCCGCACCTGGCTTATGCCTATATCACTATTAAGTGATACCACAGAAGGATCGCAGTAGTTCTTTACATCAATGTAGCAGTTGTGGGTTACCGTAGATGAAAATACGCCACGATAGAGCGTGAGTTTCACATCATAGCATCCGCTGGCCTTAAACTGTACTTCAGGATGCTGAGATTCGTCAGTTGTATTATTTACATAAGCAATGGTAGAGGGAGTTATTTCCCATTTCCATCCATCAATGCAAAAAGAAGTAGTATCAAAAAGCTGAACGATATCATCAACAGCGGCTGTGGTCATGCTTGCTGAAAAACCGGGTGTAGGCATATTGGTAGGATCTGTTACCGTTACCTGCTGGGTAATGGAATCAGCACCACCACAATTCATACTTACAAGCTTTACATCATAAGTACCGGTTGCATTAAACATGTAGTTGAAATCATGGTCTGTTCCTCTTTCCAGGTTGTCTACATACCATGTATTCTGAAGGAATTCACCATCACTGGTATTCATAAAAGTGGCGGGTGTGTTCAGGCATACCACACTTGGGATCTCATAATCTGCATCCGGGGCATCATATACGCCCTGAGTGGATTCCCACGATATTTTAAAACCGTCTCCAATGGTGGCCGTATTTGCATCGGTTTCAAACTCAATAAATACATATCCGCTGGTAGATTTCAGTTGCTTGAGCAGGCTTGGGTCGCTCATGTCACCCGTCATTCCTTGCGGAAAGGCGGAAACATTCCACAATGGCGTTCCGGTGTTGTCCCTTCCATCATAAATGCGGAGATAATCTCCACCCTTAAGATCGAAGCTGCTTATTTTTAAATCCACTTCGGGCGCACAACTACTAATGAAGAATGAGCAATTGGCATTCGGGAAGTATGGTCCGAAACTGTTATCTGTCAATACGCCATTCGGTTCATAGCTCGCATCATCCAGGCAAACATCATAAGTTGGAACAACCAGAATATAATCCTCAAAGCAGATCGTGTCCTTTCCAAAACTATTTTCAGCTACCAGGCAAACTTCGTAGGTGCCAGGTGCCTCAAAAAACAGTTTAGGATTTTGCGACCAGGAGCCATAGCCTGAACTGTAAGTAAAGGAAGGCAGATTGATTCCAACCAGTTCATCGAAATATTCGTCAGGCGAAATGATCCATTCCCAGGAGTTGGGGCAATAGGTTGAAAAATCAATGAACTCCACTTCTTCCAGCACTTCCACCCTGTTTTTGGAAGCCATGAAATTGGCAGCCGGTGTTCTCCAGGGGTTCATCACATAGAGCGTTTTAGTAATGCTGTCAGAGCCCTTTATATTGGTCGTTACAAGCTTTATATCCACAGATCCTGTGGAGGAAGGGGTGAAATTCAAATTATTGTCTGTTGATTCCAGCACACCATCAATGTACCACTTGTGCGTTCCGCCATTAGGTGGAGTATTGTTTAAAAAGCGGTAGGGCGTATTAACGCAAACTGAATCAGGAGAATTGAAACTTGCGACAGGAGGAGCCAGCGGCACGATTTCATACGTCACAGTGCCTGGGAAAAAATACTGGTCCCATACATAGCCGGTGTTAAAACCTGCGTAACCTACGTTTGGACCAATATCAAAGCGTGCATTTTGGTCAGCCCAAACACGAGGACCTCCAGCCGCGCTTGTCAGACTTATGGAACCATTCCCTCCTGTAAGATAAAAGAAAAATCCATAAGTATCACCGGCAGGTATGAGCAATGGATTTTGAATAGTATACTTGTGGCCTGAAGTGCCGGTAGCTCCGGCACTCCCGGATTGAAGCAGAACCCAGCCGTTAGCCGTAGTAACACTGCTGTAAGGGCCATCAATGCTATCCTTATTATACCAAATCTCGTAAGTTGGAGTATTTACAGATCCGGCATAATTCAAGGCCAATATCTGGATCTGATCTTTAGCATGCACGTTAAAACTAGCACCGAGGCCTGTGCCGCCACCCGCACCCACATTCACAGGGTGAGGTGGTGAACTTCCGATTTCGTACTGCTGCGCTTGTGCTACCGTAAATAGCCCCAGCAAAGGCAGGAGCAATAGAAACTTCATATTCTCAGGAAGCATGGTACTACGGAAAAAACCACCATACTTACTGCTCACATCGTGTAAGGTTTTATCACATTTCATTGGTTTGTTATTTAATGAACAAAGAATTGTCAAAATTAAGGTTTTCTATGCATGATTTACCTCCTGTAAGTTGCGCTTGATATTTTGTTAGATATGTTAAATTCTTCCTTTTATCAGGAGTTGCGGCATCCCTTCAATGTCAGGCGTTGGCAGGAAAGCTAGGAGATGATAATTCAGGAACTTTATTACAAACTTTCTTACAGGTGTATGATGCTGATATTGAACTCCTTTTAATACTTAGCTATTTTTAGGGAGGTAGACAGAAAAATTTATTTGAGGCTTGAGGAACTATTTGTGAAAGTTTTTTGCTGTATAGTTTCTGTGCATTTCGCACGGCCACCTTCTTTATCTACAAAGTATTGAAGGAAGTTTTCAGCCTTCGCGGCAAAAATTATTGGATAAGTTATAAAAAAGTATAGTCCTGTCAAAACACTGCAATTCTAAGGATGGATTTTTATTATACTATAGAACAGGAAATTACATATTTTTTTAAAAAAATTAAGCATACAGGATAGGGTACTTATCTTTCTTGTTGTCATAGAGGCAAACTAAATAAACAAATGACCGCATCATTTTTTAATCCGTATGAAAAAGTCTCTCGCATTCAGTCTTATAATCGCTTTCATGTTGGTAATGGGAGCTTGCAGCAAAGATGGCCACCGCTGCATTAAGGGCAAAGGCAGCATCGTTTCGCGCGATTTTTCAATTCAGCCTTTCGACCGGTTCAGCTACTTTGGAAGTGGCGATATTTACATCACCCAGGGGGCGGCAACCACTATGCGCATTGAAGGCCAGCAAAACATCCTGGAAGAGCTTGATATAGACAATACTGGAGGGGAGCTGCGCATTGGCAAGAACAATTGTTTCAGAGGTCACAAGGATATCACCATTCATATTACAACTCCCTCCCTTATCAGTGTCAGCCTTTCAGGCAGTAGTACGCTACGCGGCATCGGTACCTTTGAAAGCACTTCTTTTCAGGCTAGTATCTCAGGATCAGGAGATGCCGATCTGAATATTTTCACAGAACATCTCGTGGCCGATATCAGTGGCAGTGGGAGTATGCGTTTTGGTGGCAGTGCAGGTTTCCAGCACCTGAATATCTCCGGAAGCGGCAGCATGCATGCCTTTGCGCTGGAAGGTGAAGAGGCTGATATTGATGTTAGCGGCAGTGGTGAGTGCGAGGTGAACGTGAGCCAAAAGCTGAAAGTAAGGATCAGTGGAAGCGGGGATGTTTACTATAAAGGAAATCCCGTGATCGAATCTGATATTTCAGGTTCGGGAAAACTGGTGAGGGTAAATTAATTATTCCTAAATCAAAAAAGGAGGGTGGACGATTGCATGAGGCAGTCGTCCTTTCTCATTTTATGGGTGCTTGATACTATGTTTTAGTTTAAAATTGACACCTGATTTTTTAAAGAATTTTATACATGCCGGAATGAGAAAACTCAGAATGGATGAATTGGACCGCCTGGGCCTGGAGGAGTTCAGGAAGGAGGAGAAGCTTCCGGTGGTAGTGGTGCTGGATGACGTACGCAGTATGCATAATGTAGGTTCAGTTTTCCGGACTGCGGATGCATTTCGCGTAGCCAAAATATTTCTGTGCGGGATTACCGGAAAGCCACCTCATCGTGAAATTCAGAAGACAGCGCTGGGCGCCACCGAAAGTGTGGCTTGGGAATATTTTGAGGATGTAACTCATTGCCTGGAAAAACTCAGGAAGCAGGGATATTCTTTAACCGGGGTGGAACAAACCGATCAGAGCCTGATGCTACATGAATGGAAGCCAACAAAGCATCAGCCCTGTGCGCTCATCTTTGGCAATGAAGTCAGCGGTCTCAGTGATGATGTGCTTCCGCTTCTGGATATTGCGCTCGAAATTCCGCAGGGTGGAACCAAGCATTCGCTGAATGTGGCCGTGAGCGCGGGGGTGGTCATCTGGGAATTATTCAGCCAGTGGAAATAAATTCGGATCATATCCAAATCCATTTGGCTGAACGAGAGCGGTTTATGAAGCCAAAACCGTTTCCTTCTTTTTCACTTCTTCATTTCCGGCTTTCTCAGTGGAATTCAACTGAAGGCTTTTTAGCTCCTCCTGCTGTTTGATAAATTCAGCCTGCAACTGCCGGGTGGTTTTGCGCGATCCGTCAGGACTCCATCCGGGAGGGCCAAAAACATACATGAACCGCTCTTTCCAGGTTTTGGAATTTTTTACATCATTCCAAATATTGCGGTATTCATGGGTAAGAATGATAAGAGGATTGTAGGAGCCGGGGCCGTGCAGCACACCGAACTTAATGTCCCTGTTGTCATCAAGATCCTTAAAAGTGCCGAAAATTTTGTCGAAAATATTCAGGAAGCCGCCATGATTTTTATCGAGGTAATCAATATCTGAGGAATGATGCACATGATGATGCTTGTGCGTATTCATGAACTTTTCAAGGAAACCCAGCCGGGGTATAAATTTAGTATGAAGCTGAAATTGCCATATTGCCTCGATGGCCATGCAAGTGCTGACCATAATGGGGTGAAACCCGATAATCGGCAGGTAGAGGTAGAACAATGGCTTATATAATAATGTCACCCAGCCATTCCTTAATCCGGTACCCAGGTTGAAGTGCTCAGATGAATGATGCACAATGTGGGCAGCCCATAAAAACCGAACTTCATGATTCATGCGGTGCAGCCAGTAGTAATTGAAATCATCCAACAACTGACAAATGATCCAGACGTACCATGCCCAGCCAAAGGCCGTATATCCAAGTAGGTTGGTGCGAACGCCATCTACCTCCGGATTGAAAATTTCGTACATCAGGAAGAACAAGGCAAGCGTGCCGAGTTTGGTAAAAACGGCCAGAATCACCGCTCCTGCACCCATAGAGGTGCTCGCCATGAAATCTTTCCATTGATACAATCCGCGCTCATATTTAAGACTTAATATAATTTCGAGCACCATGAGCAGTACAAAAGCCGGTACACCGTAAACCAGTGGATTAGAAATATCCATGTAAAAAAAAATTGTATTTGGGTAAGTTATGAGGGCCGAAAATTACAACCTGCCGGGCAAGTGTGCAAATCTTTGGTCGTTCTTCATGAAGGAAAATTGTACCAATCACCCTGCTAATCTTCACTTTTAAGACTTCAGCGATATAATACATCCGCGTCAACAGCAGGTTTGAACGGAACGCGCAGGTGGGTGTTAATAGCAACTTCAGAAGGGGTTTCTACGAAGTCAGGCATGGGTTTTATCTGCAGCCTCAAGTCTTTCCTTGAAATTATATAGATTTATCTTTATTTTAGGCGATAAATTTAATGTACCTCTTAGGATTATAAAAGGGTTATTACGAAAAAATTGAGGGGGAATCAGAAGTGAGATCAATCGCAAATGACTATATTCATTTTGCTCTTGTAAATGATGTGGTGGAAGGCATCTTCACCAAACCAATCTTATGGGATTACGAGGTAGCCACCGTGATCGTACGATTGCGCCTGTTGTTGTGTGCCGGCAGGCATTATCCATTATACCTTGATGTGAGGCAGGTTAAAAATATAGATCACGAGGCAAGGCGTTATATGTCATCTCCACCGGCAATGGAGTTTCTGACGGCCGGTGCTCTCAGGATTGACTCTTCCCTGGGGAAAATGGCGGGCAATTTTTTCCTTGCCCTTAATAAGCCACAGTTGCCCCTGCGACTATTCGATTCGAAATTGGAAGCACTGAAATGGCTCGAAGAATATAAACAGCAGAGGAAGGATGCTGAACAGGTGTAGGGGATGAGAAAACATCCTGAATTTGCTGGCAGTGCATTCTCAAAAGATTATTACCGGCCTTCTCCGAAAGCAACCGGAGGTAATAGTCCTCAATCATTATTTATATTTTCTTTTCAAATTGCATTTAATTTTGGTTATAAGATTAATACTTAATTCCAAAGGGATAAAAAACGAATTTATTTTTTAAATATTGATTGTCCTGATCTGGCAAGCCGGGCGTGTAATTGGGTACAATATGAACACAGTTAATCTTTTCTTTTAGATTTCAGATACTTGAATTTTATCGTGAAGTTTGGGCTTTGAACAAAAATCAAAATATGCGATAATTATTACCACTTTATTCTACCTTTCATTTTCTACAAAATATTTAATCCTAATTGATCCCATCACCTGCCTGGAAGCTTGTACCACTTATCTGCGTTATCAGTTGATACATTCACTCAAAACTCCACCTTACCTTTGCAGTTATGAGGATCGGAATTTTACTTGGCGGTAAATCCCGGGAGCGGGAAATATCCTTTGCGGGCGGCCGGACGGTGTATGATATTATTGAAAAAAACCTGTTCGAGCCGGTGCCGGTGTTTATTGACAGTCTGGGCAATTTCATTTTGCTGGAATGGCAATATTTATATAAAGGAAGCATCCGCGATTTTTATCCGCCCACCTCTTTCCTGCCTGGTTCGTCATCTGAATTCAATGTATATATAGAAAGCCTCCAGCCGCTAACCGAAAAGCAACAGGACGAGATGATCGCCAGTATTGGCCGCAAAATATCACCCGAAGAATTGGCCGGCTTAATGGATTTTGCGTTCCTGACACTTCATGGCCCATACGGTGAGGACGGCACTATCCAGGGCATCCTCGATTTTTATCATATTCCCTATACCGGTTCCGGAATTCTTTCTTCTGCCATCGGTATTGATAAAGTGGTGCAGAAGCGTCTCTTGAAGAATTCAGATTTTGCTACGCCTGAATATTTGGTTATCCCCCGGCAGAAGTGGCTTGATGCAGAAGATCATTACCCATTTTATGAAGAAGCGATAGCAAGATTCGGGTTTCCTCTTGTGATAAAGGCATCTTCTCAGGGATCCTCCATAGGCGTGCAGATTTTGGATGAAGCGAATGAGGCGCAATTTACAAAAGCTGTATACCGCTGTTTTTTTACAGAAAGCGTTGATTTAGATCAATGGAATAAATTCACCGAAGCACAAAAAATAAAGCTTGTAAAAAGCCTGACGGATTTTCAGGAAGGCATTGGCCTGCCGGTGGAAGTGACATGGCAGGTATCAGATATTGAAAGCAATTCTCCGGTTTCAAAACCTGGGATTGCCAACCATCCGGAAGAACTGTTGACTCTCCTGGATAAACTCCCCGGAGAAGGAAAGGCATTTATCGAAAGCCTGCAAACGGAGCCACACGTATTAATTGAACGATTTATAAAGGGAAAGGAGTTTTCGTGCATTGTAGTGCAAAACGAGCAGGGGAGGCCGGTGGCCCTGCCGCCAACCGAAATCCGCAAGAAGGGCCACCTCTTTGACTACCGCGCGAAATATCTGCCCGGCATCAGCAACAAGATTACACCTATCGAACTGCCGGATGAGAAGATTGAAGAGATCAGGCAAAAGTGTGAAGAGCTGTTTGACTACTTTCATTTTAATGTCTACGCCAGGCTGGATGGCATTTTGGGCGATGATGGCACCATTTACCTCAATGATCCGAATACGACCTCAGGAATGTTGCCTTCTTCATTTTTCTTTCACCAGGCCGCTGAGATAGGGTTGAGTCCATCGCAGTTTCTCACCTATATTGTCCGCACTTCGGTGGCGGAAAGAATGCGTTTCAGCTTCTCCTCCCTTGCGCTTAAAAGCCTGCTGCAAAAGCTGGATACAGCCATTGCCGGAACAAGGAAGGAAGTGCAGGAAAAAACCCGGGTAGGCGTAATATTGGGCGGCTATAGTACGGAGCGGCACATTAGCGTGGAGAGTGGCCGCAATGTTTTTGAAAAGCTGGCATCCTTCGGAATGTATGATCCTGTACCCCTGTTTCTATCCGGTTCGGCTGATGATATGCGATTTCACATCCTTCCACTTAACCTGCTGCTGAAAGATAACGCAGACGACATTCGTCATAAAATTAAACACTTTTCTATCCCGCTTATCATTAAAAAAATTATTGGGGAAGCAGAGGATATTACTGCAAAATATGCTTCAGCGGGATATGAATTCAGTCCTGTGGAAATACCGCTGGAACAATTGAATAAGCATATTGATTTCGCTTTTATCGCATTGCACGGCCGCCCAGGCGAAGACGGAACGCTGCAGCAAAAGCTGGAAGAACTTCGGATCCCATACAACGGCTCCGGATTCGAGTCTTCGCAGATCACGATTGATAAATTCAGAACTAATCAAATTCTGAAGGAAAAAGGATTCAAGGTTCCTAAAAGTATTTTTATTGATAAAAAACGCTGGGAGGACGATACGGCATCGGTGCTCGGGCAAATTGAGGAGCAGATAGCATTTCCGCTCATAGCAAAGCCTTCTGATGATGGCTGCAGTTCAGCCGTCAAGAAGATTGACTCGCCAGATGAATTAAAGCTTTTCGCAGAGATCATTTTCCGGAAAGACGAACTTCTGCCGGAAAAAGCTGCCCGCCAGCTACACCTAAAGCTGAACGAGGAATTTCCGCAAAAGACCTATTTCATAGTGGAGGAGTTGATCAGCCGGAACGGAGCGCAGCAATTCCTGGAAATAACAGGAGGAATGCTGATAAAACCAGCCATCGGAAGCGAAAGCCAGTTTGAGGTATTCGAACCTTCTGAAGCGCTGGCGGGAGCAGGCATTCTTTCGCTCGAGGAAAAATTTCTTGCTGGTGAGGGCCAGAACATCACGCCTGCCCGCTTTCACCGCGACAAGGAAAAGAATCAGCGGATTTCTTCCAAAGTGCGGGAACAACTGGAAAAAGCGGCAGGAGAATTGGGAATTGAAGGCTACTGCCGCATTGATGCTTTTGTTCGCATTTATGAGGATGAAGGAACGGAGGTGGTATTTATTGAGGCGAATTCGCTTCCCGGCCTTACTCCTGCCACGTGCATATTTCACCAGGCGGCTATTAATGGTTATAAGCCCCAGGAGTTTTTAGATAAAATTATAAATTTCGGCATTTTAAAAGCTACCGCCCATTGAGCTTCTTCAAATTCCTGATCAGCCGTGCATTCTGGATTAATGTTCTGATTGCCATCGGCCTTTTGTCACTTCTCGTGTTCCTCTTTTTCCAGTTTCTTGATAGCTACACCAATCATGGTGAATCGCTTACCGTTCCGGATTTAACCGGAAAATCCATCGAAGCAGTACAAGAAACAATTGAGGCAAAGAGCCTGAATTTTAAGGTTTTCGATACCGTTTATATTTCCGACTTGCCTTTGAATACGGTCATCGAACAAAATCCGGTGCCCGGCAGCAAAGTGAAGCGAAACCGAACCATCTACCTGACGATGAATTCCGGGCAGCCGGCAAAAGTCCGGCTTCCTAATCTTGACAATTCTTCTGTTACGCACGCCCGCGATCTTTTGCGTAATAAAAAATTAAAGATAGGCGAACTGGAATATGTGCCGCATTGGGCGCCTAATCTGGTTTTGGGTATGAAATATAAAGGCCGGGATATTACGAAGAATGACAGCGTGGCGGAGGGTTCTGTGATTGATCTGGTGGTAGGCGATGGATTAAAAGACAGCGAGATCACTGTACCCAATCTTTCCGGGTTGAGGTATCAGGAAGCCGTATTCCTGCTGAAAGGTGCCGGAATAAACATCGGAAACCCAATTGTGATGGGCAGCGTTACTGACACTGCCGATGCAATTGTTTATCGTCAGCGGCCGCAACCCGGTTCTGGAAAAATTGCTCTTGGCGATGTTATAGATATTTGGATCATGGATCCTGAAGTTTATGAACTTCAAAATGGAATGCCGGAAGATGAAAATCCAGGTGAAGAATAATTTATTTTTAATACCGTTTCTCAGTCCTATGAATAGCTTATATCGTCCCTTTATTTTTATGGCCGGCATCCTAATTTTCCTTCTACCCATTTCCCTGAAAGGCCAGGAAGAGGTGAGGCCGCTCGAATATCAGGAGATTCTTTATTGGAAATACGCCAACAGTGGCCCGAAACCCGTGCTGAAGCAAAGCACCGATACCATTGAATTGCCATTCTTCGATGATTTTTCAAATTATCCCCATTATCATTTTGATTCCCTTTGGATGGATGATTATGTGTTGTTTAATGATCATCTGGCCGTAGAACCACCTTCGCTTGGCGTGGCCACCTTTGATGGTTACGATGGCCGCGGAATTATTTACAGCGGTGGCAATACAGCCGCAGGCGCTCTGGATACGCTCACTTCTGCGCCAATCAATCTTAGCGGAAGGGGAGGCGGTGATGATATCTGGTTCAGCTTTTTTTATCAGCCGGGTGGTATTGGCGATCCTCCGGATGGCAGCGCTTCAAACACGTTTACGCTCGATTCGCTGAAGGTGGAATTTAAGCCGGACTCTTTCCTTGCGGGAGGCGTGTATAACAGCACAGACTGGATTCAGGTATTTGCAGCCGCAGGCCCGGGGCGAACCGAGGAATTTCAGCAGGTATTTATTGAACTTACAGATTTGGCAGATACTAATTGGTTTCATAATGCCTTCCAGTTTCGATTTATAAGCTACGGCAGCCGCGTAAACCATAACGGAAGACGCTCCGGATCTTATGATATCTGGCATGTGGACTATGTAGAACTCAACGAGAACCGGACGGAGAATGAACCGGCTCAAGATCTCTCATCCGTTTACCCGGTACATAGTATTTTAAAAACCTATTATTCAATGCCCTGGAAGCAATTTGCGTCTAATCCTGATGCGGAGTTAATTGATTCGCTTCCAATGGAGGTAAGCAACCTGGCGGATGTAGCCCGGACCTTTAATCGCGGATATTCGCTAACTGATCATCAGACCGGCACTGTGCTGCTGGACAGGCTGAGTATTCTTGCGGATACCATTAATCCGGGAAACGTAAAGCGGGTGCATGTGAATCCCTTCACCTTTGCAAATCCTCCCGCAGGTGATCTCGTGGAGGTGATGGTGAAAAGCCATGCCCAGACAGTTCCGGATTTTGTGATGAGAAATGATACCGCGTTTCGCCTCCAGCGGTTTTACAATTACCTGGCGTATGACGATGGAACCCCCGAAGCCGGTTATGGATTAGCCAATTCAAGCGGGAAAATAGCGCTCCGGTTTCGGCTTAATGAACCTGAGACGTTGCGTGGAATTTCTATACATTTTAATAAAGCAGATACCACTTTGGCGAACCGGTT
Organism: Bacteroidia bacterium; assembly: GCA_040880525.1. NCBI lineage: Bacteria > Pseudomonadati > Bacteroidota > Bacteroidia > Bacteroidia bacterium. Next base: position 20,770 of record JBBDIG010000027.1, on the reverse strand, counting down.
TATTGACCTTGTGGTATATGAACATATCTCGCCCGTGAACCAACCGGCCAACAGTGATGTGGAGTTGTACAGGCAGGAGAATGTTAATATCCGTTATACCGGATGGAGGAACGGATTTCATCTGTATGTTCTGAATGAACCGGTTCCTGTTAACGGTACCTTTTACGTAGGATTAAACCATGGTGAGGAGTTCTTTATAAACATTGGGATGGATTTGAATTATCAGCGATTTTTCCGGGACAGAACCATTAATTCCAATCTCTTTTTCAATGTATTGGATACCTGGAAACCTTCTGTGACTTATGGTGCTCCGATGATCAGGCCGGTTTTTGGAGATTCAGCTCTTGTGGACGTTACAACTCCTACAGAGCCTGGGTACGAGGTGGAAGTATATCCAAATCCGGCAACTGACCGGCTACATGTGAGAATTGCAGCCGGAGGAAAATACCGGCTCGAGTTGTTGGATGTTCAGGGAAGGGTGTTGCAATCGGAGGTTTCGCCTGGTTTCTCTTCTTTCTCCGTTTCTTCCTATCCGGAAGGACTTTATCTTATAAAGGCTACTTCACAGGCTACCGGTGCCGTTTCTGTCAGGAAAGTCATTTTCCGGTAGTTTATTTTCCAAAAACGATTTGTCATTGGTGTATTTGCCATTGTTCGTAAAGCGCTGGCTTAGCTACTTTAAAGAAGTGCCGGTGGAATATGTCCGGTCTGAATGGCATCCGGTACTCGTGGTTAAGTTGTCTCAGGGAAAGTTCATTCTGGATGGCGAGCGCGTTAATTATGCCTTTGAAGGACTGGACGCATTCTTTCGTCTGGCATTTCAAAAAACGGGCATTCCACACGAAAACACAAAAACTGCCCTGATCCTGGGATTTGGCGTGGGCAATGTGGCCACTATTCTCAAGGAAAAAGATCCTTCAATATCCATAACCGGTGTAGATGCCGATCCGGTGATGAAAGACCTGGCTGAAAAGTATTTCGGATTGAAGAAACTTGGCGGCACTGAGGTGATAACCGATGATGTGGTACATTACATTCGAAGCACGAACCTGACGTTTGACCTGATCGTAGTGGATGTATTCCTGGAGGAAAAGATCCCCGAGCCGTTACAGCAACGTGGGGTATTGAGGAAATTAGAGAAACTCCTGAATGCCGGAGGTGTGCTTTTTTTCAATACACTGGGCGACACCCCGGAATTGCGCGATGAAAGCGGGAAGATATTTGAAACCGCCTACCTGGTTTGGAAAGGATCGGAACAGGTTCAGGTTATCAACAACCAGCCGATCATCTACAAGAAGTCAGGCCGCTAACTCGCTTTGAGCCGGTGCTTCTCTTCTGAAGGTTTTGCTGATTTATTCAGGACTTTACCCCAACGCGTCAACAGAGCTTTGAAATCGCCTACTTTAAAAGGTTTGCTCAGGTAATCATCCATGCCGTGAGAAAGATAGCGCTCCCGGTCGCCTTCAATTGCATTGGCCGTCATGGCAATAATTACCGGAGACCCGTCTCCGTATTTCTGCTGAATTCTGCGGGTGGCTTCAACGCCATCCATCTCAGGCATCTGTGCATCCATTAGGATCAGGTCATAACGGAATTCGCTCAACATCTCCAGCACTTCATTGCCATTGTTGGCGACATCAGCTTCATACCCAAACTTACTGAGATGCTTCAAGATCACCAGTTGGTTCATTTTGGCATCTTCAGCCAGCAGGATGGAAATCGGGTAATTTTTCCCAAGCTTGTCATCAAAGATGGCTGCAATATTTTTGACGGATCCGGTAGCGTTTCCCACCTTTTTTACAGCAGTGGGGGAGACCCGGGCCACAATTGTAAATGAGAAGACAGAACCTTTGCCTTCTTCGCTCTTACAGGATATAGTGCCGCCCATCAGGTTGATCAGCCGCTGGCAAATCACCAGGCCCAGGCCGGAACCACCATATTTTCTTGATGTGGAAGAGTGTGCCTGACTGAATGCTTTAAACAATTTTTGCTGGCCTTCTTCAGAAATTCCAATGCCCGTGTCTTTTATATTAAATTCAAGCTTAATAAGATTGGTATGAGCAAGATCATTTTCCTCAACTTTTTTCACTTCCAGGCTTACCTCTCCTTCCTTAGTAAATTTGATGGCATTGCTGATCAGATTATTCAGGATTTGCTTTAGCCGCATTCCATCACCTATCAATTCCTCCGGTACATCTTCAGCGTATACATAATTGACCTTTAGTCCTTTTTGATGAGCTATTTCCTTGAACAAGGTTATGGTATTGCACACCGACTGCTTCATATCAAAGGGCTCTTCTTCCAATTCCATTTTCCCACTTTCCACCTTTGAGAAATCAAGAATATCATTGATGATATTCATTAAATTTTCCCCACTGCTTTGGATCAGATGCAGATATTCCCGTTGCTCCTCATTCAGTTCGGTAGTTTTCAAAAGATTGAGAATTCCGATCACGCCATTCATCGGGGTTCTGATCTCATGGCTCATTGTAGCAAGAAATTCAGATTTAAAACGCACTGCTTCTTCTGCATTTTCCTTTGCCGATTTCAATTCTCGTGTTTGCCGGTTTAGTTCCTGGGTCCGGTAGTTTACCTCTCTTTCCAGTTTCAGCTTCTGACGTCTTATTCTTTTGGTATTATAATAAAAGAGGTATACCAGCAAAGCCAGGAAAAGTAAAATACACAGGACTCTAAACCATGCGGTCATCCAAAATGGTGGGACTACTGTTATGGTGAGCGATTCTATTTCTTCGCTCCATTGGCCGTCATGGCCTCGGCCTTTCAGTTGCAGGGTAAATTCTCCGGGTTCCAGGTTAGTAAAAATGGTATTCCTGCGATTTCCCAGATATATCCATTCTTTATTTAATCCTTCCAGCTTATATGCATAGCTGTTATTTTCGGGGCTCACGAAATCCATTACTGCAAACTCCACCATTACAACGCTCTCCCCGTAAGGAAGCGTAATTTTTTTGTTTTTGGGTTCGAGCCTTTTGTTCTCGCTGCCTTTAAGTTGAATAACGGCTGTGATGACAACAGGAGCTACTACAGAAGAAGGGGTGATTTGATGCGGATAAAAAGAATTAAGACCATTAATTCCACCAAAGAACATTTGCCCATCCTCTGCCTGGAAATAAGCACCCGAATTGAATTCATCTCCCTGCAGGCCGTCTCCTTCTTCAAAGTGGGCGACTATCCCTGATTCTGGTGTGAACCGAACAATGCCCAGATTGGTGCTTAGCCATAAATCCCCTTGTTGCGATTCAAGGATGCCATATACCACATCATTTGGCAGCCCTTGTTTCGTGGTGTAATGCCTGAACCCGGTTGGTTCATGGTTGGTGTTAAGCGTTACCTTCACCAAGCCCTTCCCATCTGTTCCCAGCCAGGGTATTCCTTCAGCATCAAAAAATATTGTTTTGATCCGGTTAACCCGCAATCCTAGTTCAGATGCGTTTTTTATGCTGTAGGATAATTTCTCACCGGTTGCGGGATTATATATCTGCAGGCCGCCATCAGTTGCCAGCCATAGCCTGCCTTCAGAATCCGGGACCACCTGCCATACCATCTGCTGATCTTGGTTTTCATTGCCTTGCAGATGTCGTTTGAATTTGCCCTGCACAGGATCAAATTCCTCCAACCCGTTCATTGTGGCTATCCAGAATATTCCGTTGTTGTCCTGCGTAATGTCGAATACAAAGCCACTCCCAATGCTGTCCTGCATGTAGTGCGCAACATCATAAAATATGAACCGGTCTGAACGCTTATCGAGCTTAGCCATGCCACTTCCTTCTGTCCCAAGCCACAACTGGTTCTGGTCATCTTCATATAGGCAGTATATATTTAAATTTTTTAATGTGCCAGGCTGAGAAGGATATTGGCCGTAGTGTGTAATTTCCCTTGTTTTCGGATTGTATTTGTCCAAACCCTGATAAGAGCCAATCCACAACATGCCTTCATGGTCTTTAAGGATAGACCGGATACTGCGGGTTCCATTGTTGACGAGTGAAGCATAAGGAAGCGAAGGATAAAATCCAAACAACCGGTTTTGGCGAAACGTCTTGAGTCCCTCTCCGTTGCTGCCAAGCCAAACCAACCCTGAGCGATCCTGGAACATGCTGATAACGGCCACGCTTTTTTTTAGGCCAGGTTCTTTAACGGCAGCTTCTGCTAATGTAATTTCATGTGTTAGGCGGTTTATATGTGAAAGGCCGCCAATCTCCGTGCTGAGCCATAAGCCGTTGTTGCCATCCGGAAGAATGCGCAAAAGTTCTAAATGGCCACCATAGGACGAGGAAAGAGGATAGCGGCTAAATTCCTGTGCCCGTAAATTAAAAAACGTAAGGCCTTTACGATTCGTGATCCACAACTCACCTTTTACTTCATCAAGAAAAAGATAGTTCACGCGGTTGTCCAGCAAGCCGTCTGAAATTTCCCAGTGCCGGATTATCTTTTCTTTAGACGGATCAAAGTAAAAGAGACCATTCCCATAGCTCGTGATGTAAAGATTTCCTTTGCTATCAGGGAGTATTTGCTTGATCTGCTCCTCTACTCCCATGGCCTCTTTCTGCTTTGCAGGGGTAAGCCTGATAACTTTATGTGAACCTGTCGAAGGATTGAATTTGATGATACGGTTGCCCTGAGACCCCAGCCATAAATTTCCGTTGTTATCCTCTACGATATTGGTGATCTTAATGGCCTGCTCCTGTCCTGAAAGTACACCAGGTTGAAGATACCTCACGAAACTTTCTTTCTTTTCGTCATAGCGGTTCAGGCCTCCGCCATCGGTTCCTATCCAGAGTTGGCCTTTGGAATCCTCAAAAAGCGAAAGAATAAAATTATCCGAGATGCTGAGGCTGTCATCAAACTCATGTCTGAAGTGCTTGAAAGAGTAGCCGTCATACCTATTAAGGCCATCCTGTGTGCCAAACCACATAAAGCCTTGGCGGTCTTGCGTTATGGAATGGACCGTGTTCTGAGAGAGCCCATGTTCAATGGTGAGGTGCCTGAATTTTATTCCGGAAGTTGCACCTGCCGCGGATGACAGCAAAAGGCAAAGAAGAATTGTTAAGGTTGTAAGTCGAGGCATTGGAAATAATGTTTTCTCATTATGCCTCCAAAAGTAAGTGCAGCATATTCACCTGCATCACTAAAACCAGCACCAAAGGCTGATTTGTAAGAAAATTACTTTTTCGTGTTGTATAAAAACCTGAAACCACACTCTATTCAATGAAGAAAGAATTTGAAAAGCCGCTGTAGCACTTCAATCTCCCTTTCTTTACCATTTTGTCAAAATGGCTGCTGTGTCAGATTATTTAAATAATAAATCAAAACATAGCGAATACACGAAAAATGTGGCGCACATTTAGCCGCAGGGCATCGCAGAAATTCACTGCGTTTTTGTTGCCATTTTCGCTATGTTGCCATCCTGCTTTGCTGGCTTTTTACTCCTTTACCTCCTCGGCTTTGGAAGCTGCTCCTCACCTATTTCTTATTCATGGCAGGGTGAAGAACTGAATAATACAGCGATAGGAACTGCAGCAGACGAGCAGAATGAGGATGGTTGCAAGCCGCAACCTGTATTACTTACTCCATTTGCGGATGCTGGTCTCAGTTTACCGGTTTATTTCCCGTTCCTGGACCATGCTGAAGAAATCGCCTCTGTGGATCCGGAACCTATTCTTCTTTGCAGAATTCATCTGTCCATAAACGCGCCTTAGCTCCTACATTTCCCCCGGTCTGAAGAAGTGCTCATAACCTTTAAATCAATACAAATATGGACAGGGAATTAAAACAGCAGCAAAAGGAAAACAGGATTGCAGTGATCATTGCGGTGATCCTGCTTGTGATTCTGCTGCTTTTCAGGTATTTCTATTTTGATTAAAACATAAAAAAAGCTGAGGTGGGTGAAAGTTCTGAATCACCTGCCTCAGCTTTTTGCCTTAGATAATTTGATTACTTAAGCTTAGCTGCCTGGTCTTTTGAAAGAACGCGCCAGCATTCATGCGTGCCTGCCGGGGACTTTGCCACAGCAAAGTTTCTTCCGCCTTTTTCCCTGATATCAAATTTATCAGTTTCAAATTTGTCTTTAGTCTTCACATCATAGAAGCTCAGTTTCTGTTTTGCCATTTCGTATGGAATTTTATAAGTGAAAAATTGTTTTAAGCTGTGTTCAAAAATACATGAGTTAAGTGTGATACTCACTAAACATGTTCATAAGAAGGATTAAAAAACAAGAAAGTTCATAAAATACAATATAACATCCTTTGTTCCTTCATCCTTACATAGGCGGCAAATCTAATATCAAACATCCATTTACGGATAATATTATTTCTAACATTGCCCATGAATGTTTCATGGCCCAATGATGAGCACCGAAGAGAAGAAGAATAACCCACCCAATATTAAGCACCGGCTGTATGTGCTTTGCGCTATTACGTTGCTGGTATTACCAATTGTGGGAGAGTTCATTAGCCGTGCATTTATTCCGCGTCCACTCATTGACGTATTCCAGGAAGGTTGGGAATGGCAATGGCAGGTTTTGGCAGGAAGCGCCTATGGAATGGGCAGCGCCTGGATTGCACGGGAAATACTGCGGACACCTGCAATGGGTGGCGTCAGGCGCTTTTTCAGCAGTTTGTTATACCGAATGCGGCTCAACGGTTTCGAGATCCTGTTGCTTTCCTTTTCAGCTGGGATTGGAGAAGAACTGCTGTTTCGGGGGGCTGTGCAGCCGTTGCTTACTATCTGGCCCACAGCTATCATATTTGTGGCCCTCCACGGCTATCTCAATCCGTATAACTGGAGCCTTACATTATATGGGATATACATGATCCTCTTGTCAGCCGGACTGGGATATTTATTTGAATATGCCGGAATTATTGCTGCCATTACTGCCCACGTGGTGGTGGATATTATTCTGCTTTACGCTTTGCGCCATCACCGGCTCGATCCTTCTGAAAGCGGTTCAAAGGCCGAAACCTGAAAGAAAGAGCTTCTTAAAATTTCAGCAACAGCATTATTCCGGAATTAAATAGGCGATTATTCTTCTGAGAATAAACCTACCCGGTTTCCTTCGCTGTCATGGATAAGCGCAAAATATCCACGGTTCACGTCAATGAGTGTGCGGTTTACTTCTATCTTGCCGCCAAGACGCTCAGCACGATTCAGCACAGCCTCCATTTCTCCTGTTACATCGAAGTAAACAATAGTGCCTGTAGAACTTGGATTATTCTGTCCGCCCTTCACAATAGCACCGCCAACCTGGTTCCTGGAACGGCTCGTGCGGGGAAAGTTGCCGTAAGTGGCATCATTGAGTACTGTCCGTTCGAGCTCTATTTCAAATAAGCCATTATAAAAAGTCTCTGCACGGTCAAAGTCATTTACCGGAATCTCGAACCAATTGATCAAATCGCTCATAATTATTATCTTTTTATACGCCATTCAAAACGGGCAGGAAAAGGGTATTGTTGCGAAATAATTGACAACAGAATTTTCATCTGAAAACTCATCATGGGCTATATAATGGATCCGCGGCTGGAGATGCCGGACAAGTTGCTGCAAGAGCTGAATCCCTCTTCGGTTTTTGTGCTGACGGATAAGAATACCACACGGCACTGCCTCCCCATCCTGCAGCGCAACCTGAAGCCACGGCAATTTCATCACCTTGAAATTGAAGCCGGAGAGGCTTCCAAGGAAATGAAGGTTTGCCTGCGCCTTTGCCATGAAATGATGGAGAAAGGAGCAGACCGGCAATCGGTGCTTTTAAATCTGGGAGGAGGAGTAGTAACCGATCTTGGCGGGTTTACGGCTGCGATCTTCAAAAGAGGAATTCGCCTTATCCATATTCCAACATCGCTGATGGCCATGACAGATGCTGCTTTGGGCGGGAAAACAGGGCTGAACCTTGGGCATTATAAGAACCAGCTTGGAACATTTAGCGAAGCACATCAGGTGGTAGTGCATCCAGGTTTTCTGCATACATTACCGGTTCCGGAATTGCGTTCAGGATTTGCAGAAATGGTGAAACATGCGCTTATCGCAGACCGGGATTTGTGGGAAAAACTTCAATCAGCAGCAGTGTCGCAGGAGAGCCTTCAGCCGTTGCTTCAGCAATCTATGGAGGTGAAAGAGCGGCTGGTGAAGGAAGATTTCTCTGAGCAGGGTGCGCGACTGAAATTGAATTTCGGACATACCATAGGCCATGCTTTGGAGAGCTGGTCTCTGGAGCAGGCTGTTACACCCTTAAAGCACGGAGAAGCCATAGCTGCCGGAATGATGGCAGAAGCCGCCTTGTCAGTTGCCTATTCCGGCCTGCCTCCGGAAGAATTTCACTCCATCGTGAATTTCATTAAACAACACTTTCCGGTTTTAAATTTTCCAGAACCACAACAACTGTTTTCTTTTTTAAAAGCTGATAAAAAAAATATCCTAGGTACGTTCCGGTTTTCGCTTCTCAATAAAATAGGGAGTTGCGAAACCGGTGTGGAACTGACTACTGAAGATCTGAAGAAGGAATTGAAACAGATAACAATAACCGGAAGCAGAACAGCGTGAGCCAGCCATTTTTTCAATCAATATCGGGAACGGTGAATTTACCGGCTTCCAAGAGCCTGAGCAACCGCATGATTGCACTTCAATTTATGGCGGATGATAATGATGCTGCCATTGTAAACCTTTCAGAAGCGCAGGATACGCTGTTGATGCTAAACGCCTTGACAAGCGAAAACAATGAAATTGACCTGGAAAATGCCGGTACTGCCTTCCGCTTTCTTACTGCATGTTTTGCTGCGAAAGGCATGAAGAAAATCCTCACTGGAAGCAAGCGAATGCAGAAGCGCCCTGTAGCACAGCTTACGGATGCGCTTCGGCAATTGGGTGCAGATTTTCGCTACCACGGCAAGGAAGGTTATCCTCCGGTAGAAATAATTCAGGGAATACAGAGGGGCGGAAGTGTTAAAATAAAAGCCGGTATAAGCAGCCAGTATATCAGCGCATTATTGCTCATAGCGCCTTTTTTACCAAACGGGCTGCAATTGGAAATAGGAGGCGATCAGGTTTCAAAACCTTACGTAGAGCTGACATTGCGGCTCCTGGCATATCACGGAGTAGAATTCGAAAGGAGCATAGACAGGATAGATGTGCCGGAGCAGCCAGTGACTTTGCGGCCTATGCTCATAGAAAATGACTGGTCGGCTGCATCCTATATTTACGCACTTGCCGCACTGGCCGGAAAAGCTGAAATACTGCTGCCGGGCCTGCATCCCCAAAGCTGGCAGGGTGACAGCATCATGGTGGAATGGATGGAAGCGTTCGGCATAAAAACTCAGTATTTCAACCGTAAATGTTTTATTCAAAAATCAAATACCAACTTTCCTTCAGAATTCAATAAGGATCTGACTGATTATCCTGATCTGGCGCAGACATTTGCCGTGCTGTGCAGCCTGATGAAAATTCCATTTCACCTAAAGGGCATAAAGAATCTTCGCGTCAAGGAATGCGACCGATTGAAGGCTCTGGAAACCGAGCTTCGCAAACTGGGAACAGAAACTGAAGCCGGGGCTGATTCACTGCAAAGCCTGAGTTTTGGAGAAGTCCCGAGGCATCCAGTGCGAATCAGCACCTACAATGATCATCGGATGGCCATGAGCTTTGCGCCTTTCGGCATGATATATCCAAACGTGAAAATTGATGATCCGGAGGTTGTGCAGAAATCCTTTCCGGGATTCTGGCGGGAACTGGAACGTTTGAAAAGATCGCCAGCTAGAGGTTCAGCAGAAAGTTGAGAGGGTCAACCTTGTCAGCATAATCCCATAATTCAGGTTGTTGTGCTTCACCGGGCAGCAGTTCCCCGGGTTTTTCATATCCCACTACTACCTGTATTTGTTTCTTTTTGGCGGCTATATCAGCATTTACCTCGTCAAGCGATTTGTAGTGATGGGTATGTACTACAGATAAAGGGGAAGCAATTTGCTCATCTTCCTTCAGCAATAAAAATCCATTATCCAGATGTGGGACTTTATTGATCAGCATCAGGCTTTTGTGAAACATATAATTATTGTAATACTTGTTATGGTCACCTATTGTAGCCATTGGTTCTATCGCTTCGAAGAGCGGAATAAAGCTGAAGTTTTCCGGTACATATATTTTGGAGACATTGCGGCAACCGAGACCAAAATAGCGCAGCATATCCTCACCCAATCCCCGGAGGTCTTTCTCGCTTTCGTTACCGGTGAGGATGGCAACTGAGTTGCGGTTTTTCCGGATGATGTGCGGGTATTTTCCAAAATAATAATGAAAGTAACGGGCAGTATTATCTGAACCGGTCGCGATCACGGCATCAAAATTCTCCAGTTTTTTTACCAACGAAATTGTATCCCGCCAGGCAGGTTCTATCTCAAATAATTCATCAAGCAATGCCGGCAGCAAAATCTGGTCTTTGGATGACATTTTTACCATTGCCCGGTTGCCGGTCACCATTACCGCAAGCAGGTCATGAAGTCCCACGAGCGGGAGATTGCCGGCCATTACAAGGGCTACGGTTTTGGGCGCGTGGTTTTCCGGAATGTCATAAGTTGAAAGCCAGTTATCCAACTTATCAGAATTAAGAAAATTGTGAATAATGGATTGCAAGGAAAAACGCAGGTTTTCTGGCGTGAACCAGGCATTTGCCTCATGGGCTTTTTGAGTTGCGTGGTCCAGTTGTCCTTTCTGAAGTTGATTATTCAACAAAGAACCCCAGGCATCCAACACTTGGGTTGTCTGGTTAGTTTGGGTCATTAAAGTAAATCATAAGGGTTGAACAAAAAGGATATAGTTTTGTAGACGAATTGCAAAACTAAAACAATAAAAAGGAGCAGATATGGCAATAATGATCACAGATGAGTGCATCAATTGCGGGGCTTGCGAACCGGAATGCCCTAATAATGCCATTTATGAACCTGGTGCTGAGTGGGCCTTTAGTGATGGAACTGAAGTAACCGGGACGATAGATTTTGAAGGAGAACAGGTAGATGTTAATAAGCGCTTTCAGCCTGTTTCGGATGAGGTGTATTTTATTGTTCCTGATAAATGCACTGAGTGCATGGGATTTCATGAAGAGCCTCAATGTGCGGCTGTTTGCCCCGTAGATTGTTGCGTGGATGATCCTGATCGCAGAGAAAGCGAAGAAACCCTCCTGGCGCGCAAAGCCAAACTTCATTTGGATTAATTACCGCTTCTGCTATTTATGTCAGTTCCTTTCGGCATTTGTAACCTAAGCTGGATGCCGGTACGCGCGGATAAAAGCCATCGAAGCGAGATGGTGACTTCAGTCCTTTTCGGAGAAATTTTCAAGGTACATGAGTCGCTAGAGGCGTGGCATAGAGTAACGCTGGAAGCTGACGGATATGAGGGCTGGATTGAGAATGCTTCCCTTGCGATTCTGGAGGCATCTGCCTGCCAGGTATTAAGGCAACAAAAGCCTTTCTATGCGGTGGATTCCATCGTACGAATTGAGAATAAAAGCAGGCGATTTCCGATATATTTTGGCAGCACCATTTACCGCTCCGCGAAGGGCTGTTGCACTGCGGGAGATGAGGAGTTTGCTTTTGAAGGAAAAGTTCATTTGCCTGAAACTCTTGACGTTTCTCTTATTTTAGAGATGGCAACGCGGTTTCTCGAAACTCCTTATTTGTGGGGTGGCCGAACTACTTTCGGAACCGACTGCTCCGGGATGGTGCAAACGCTATTCAGAATAGCAGGCTATAGCCTGCCACGGGATGCAAGCCTCCAGGCCAAACAGGGGAATGCGGTGGACTGGCATGACCGGCAGCCAGGCGATCTTGCCTTTTTCAGCAGCGCAAATGGAAGGATCACGCATGTTGGAATTTTAGCAGCAAATGATGGTTTGATCCATGCGACTTCGGTGGGAGGTTCTAAAGTCAGGAATGATAAACTCTCAGAGCACGGGATCATTAACGCTGAAACAGGGATAATCACACACCCACTGGCATTTATCAGGCGTATGATTTAATCTGCTAATGCTGCACGTTTTCAGCGAGCATGGCTACCAGGCCCAGCAAAACCAGAACAATCCCTGTTACCAGCTTTTCATATTTTTCAGGAATGTGCAGGTTTAGCATTTGAATGCCTTTTACGCTGAGCGTTACCAGAATCACCATAGCCAGCACAGGCACAATCAGGTAAATCATTGTTACTGCGCCCAAACCGGCCCATCCAAAAGAGCCTGCCCGCAAATAAATGAAGGTAAGTTCCAGGCATGGAGAAAAGAACATCCCAACAGCGAGGGAAATTATAATAGCCGCTTTTGAGCGTGAAGAATGCAGGTGCTCAGGAATATGATGATGATGCGTCTGGCTCTGCCAGGTACGCACCAGATAATAAACACCTAATGCCATGAGGATGCCGGGCGTAATATAGCGTTGCACGATCTCAATGGATGACAACTGAAGGCTCATATAGCCGATAAGCAGGCCCAGCAAAATCGTGCTGATGGTATGGGCAGAGCCGGCAATCAGCGTTACCACCAGCGTTTCACGAAGGGACCAGTTTTCCGTTTTGCTTATTGCCACCACCGGCAACCAGTGGCTGGGAATGGCAGCATGAACAAGGCTCAACACCAGGCTCCCCACTATTACTTCATAAATTCCCTCCATTGCTGATTTTAAAACTTCAATATAAAATGTTGAGGTGCTGCACTTTTCCTGAAAAATACCAATCCAAAGCGATATAAATCTGCCGTTTGCCTTACTTCCGGCATCTGCTTAATAGCTTGCCAGGCGCGGGTCATCCCCGGAGACCAGTAGATATCATCTACCGCTATCACAGAGTTTTCATTCACTTTTTGCAGGCAAAGCCGAAAGTAATGGAGCAACCGCTCTTCCCGGTGATCGCCATCAATAAATACATAATCAAGCCGCGGCCATTCCTTCAGCACTTTTGGCAGTTCATCATTAAAATCACCCAGGCGGAACTGAACGAAATGGTCAATGCCCAGCTCCGGAGCAATGGCGTTCAGATTTCGTGTGGCTGCCTGGTGCGTGTCGCTGCAACCTTCAATGCTCACAAATTCGCTCCCGCTGTTTTGCGCCATTGCTGCTGCCTGGTAGAATGCACTTAGTCCCAGGGATGTTCCTAATTCCAGCGCATATCGGGGTTGGAAATGCCGGACGATGCGATACAATAACCGGCCGTAATCTGCAGGGATTCCTGAATGTTTTGCTTCTTTCCGCAGTAAGCGCCTGGTGGTTAATCCCGCATTTGAGCCCGCCCCCAATTCTTTTTTTGACAGCCAGCTTTCATCATGCTCAAGCGAATGCCGGAAGCGGGCGATCGAATTATAAACCGGATAATAGTTCATGTCCAGCAACACCTTGCAATAAAACTCATACATAAACGGGGAATGAATGCCGTGGCGGGAACTGGCGGAAAACAGATAGCGAAAACAGCTATTGAACCTGTGCCACAAACTGGCTGCGCTCAAGGGTTTTGACTTTTTATTAAATAGAATAATAAAACCGTTAAACGAGGGATGAGCGTTTGCGCACCATGCTTATTTTTTGTTTCAGCGTTTTAATTTCTTCTTCGTAATCCTGGATTTTCTTCTCAAAATCTTTCTTCAGTTTGTCAGCATTTTTTGAATTGCTGAAAAAAGCCAGGTTGTTATCCAGCGTTACCATGTCATTCTCAATGCGCTTGATGTCGCGGTTCAGTTTCCATATTTCATTGTCAAGCTTGCCGGCTGCTTCCCTATCCTGTACCAGGTTATCAAGGTGCAGGGCATAGCTCATGAGCTTCGGGTCCAGGTCTTTATCAAATTTACCTTTTAGCATCAGGCTGCGCACGGCTTTTTGAAACCGTTCCTGGATTGCGGATTTAACCTTGAATGGAACAAAACCTATCTGGTTAAAATCTTCCTGATAATTTTTAACTGCTTCCTTCACATCTTCAGGCGGGTTGGCTGCGAGTTCTTCCAGCTTTTCGCAGATGGCTTCTTTTGCTTTCAGGTTTTCTTGCTGCTCGGCATGTTGCTGTTGATTGGCCTCCGTGAGCCGCTGAAAATATTGGTCGCACGCCTTCCTGAACCGGTTCCATATTTTCTGTGAATATTTCCGCTGCACCGGTTTGGTTTTCTTCCAGTCGTCCTGAAGCTTGATGACTTCGCGCTTATGCTGGCTGATGTCACCTTCTTCCTGCAGGATGGCTTCCACTTTTTCGCATAGCACTTCTTTTTCTCTCAGGTACTCAGCAAGATGTTTTTTCCGCTCTTTAAAGAAGTTGTTTTTGTTAGCATTGAATTGTTTCACGGCTTCGCGGAATTCTGCTGACAACTCTTTGCGGATTTCCTTAGGTACCGAACCTATCTTTTTCCATTCCTCTATCCAGGATGAAAGCTCCTTATTCTTTTCCAGCCACTGATCCGTTGATTCGGTCTGGAATGCGGCCAGTTCCTGAAGTTTTCCCAGCACTTCGCGTTTGGCAGCCAGGTTTTGTTCGCGCTGTTCCTGCCACTGTTCGTCATGCTTTTCTTTTCGCTGGTATATGGTATCTACAGCTTCTTTGTATGCTTCATTTAAGGATTTGAAGTCATCTTCAGGTACCGGGCCTGTACGCTTCCATTCCTTTTGCAGCGTTCGCAATTGATGCATTGCCTCCAGCGCGTCATCCAATTCCCGGAGCGCAACCACCTTACTGATGATCTCCTGCTTGCTCTCCATATTCTTTCTCCGGTCCAGCTCCTTCAGTTCAGAATAGAGCGACAGGTTATCGAAAAATTTATGAACATGAAAATTATACAGCTTCTTCAGGTTTTCATATTCAGTGCGGGGAACGGGACCTATACTGCGCCATTGATCCTGCAGCGAGCGGAAGTCGTGATAATGATTGGCGTTGCTGAGGTTTTCAGTGATCTCTTTAAGCTTTTCAAGGATGGCCTGTTTTTGCTCCAGGTTTTCCTCCTTTTGGCGGTTCAGCTCATTTATTTTTTCCTTCCGGAGTTTCCGGTAGTTGCGGCTGGCAACGCTCATGCGTTCCCTGAGCGGGTTGGGTGTAGCAACAAAATCCTCCGCCTGGTTTTCTTCATCTTCAAGGAAACTGGCCAACTGCGCGGCTTGTTCTTCGTTCACAATTTCCTCGAAAAGGGAGCGGGCTTGCCTTACCCTCACGGCCAGCCGGATAATGTCTTCTCCTGTAGATGCCTTTTCCACAAATTCCACCAACTCTTCCGGAGTCATTGTTTCCAGATCAGCTTCCTCCTGGTCATCCTCCTCGCTATCGTGCTGATCTTCGGTGTCTTCCTGTTCATCATGATGGGTAGCCTCATCATCTTTGGATTCATCCGAATGCTCGTCTTCAGTTTTTGAATTATCCAAAGAGGCCGCTTCGGGTTCGGATTTCGCAGGGCTTTCCCCGGAAGCAATATTTTCGGTGCTTTCAGGTTCAGGAGAATCACTGATCTTCCTGCTTTCCTCTTCCTGTCCGCCAGTCATTTCAGAAGATCCATTTTCCGGATTGGACGCCTGCTCCATCCCGGTGTTTGTTTCTTCTTTTTTCGGCAAGTCTTGTTCTGACATTATCATATTAATTTATCCAATACAAAAGCCACTCTCTAGTGCAAGGAAGCAAAATTAACGGAATAGAATTTTATTAGGAAATTGCGAAACTATTGATAAACCTAATATTTCAGCTAAATGAAGATTATTGAATGCCCCCGTGATGCCATGCAAGGTATTAAAGAATTTATTCCCACAGCAAAGAAAGCGGCTTACATTAACCAGCTTCTAAAGGTAGGCTTTGACACGATAGATTTCGGCAGTTTTGTTTCAGTCAAGGCAATTCCACAACTCAAGGATACGGCAGCAGTGCTGGAAAAGCTGGATTTATCATCAACCCAAACAAAATTGCTGGCCATAGTAGCCAACGTGAGAGGCGCTGAGGATGCACTCTCCCATGAGGAGATCAATGCCATCGGCTACCCGTTTTCCATCTCTGAAATGTTTCAGCTTCGCAATACCAATAAAACCATAGATGATGCGCTCAATGACCTGGACACGATCAAGGATCTGTGTTTGAAAAAAGAAAGGAGCCTCGTAACCTACATTTCAATGGGCTTTGGAAATCCCTATAATGAAGAGTGGAGCGTGGAGGGTGTGGCTGAGTGGGTAGACCGGCTCCGGAGCTTTGATTTGAAGATCATATCCCTTTCTGATACCATAGGCGCAGCGAAACCGGAGGATATTTCGTACCTGTTTTCTACGCTCAATCATCTTTATCCTGATGTGGAGATCGGGGCGCATTTTCATTCACACCCTGACAAATGGTATGAAAAGATAGAAGCCGCCTACAAAGGTGGATGCAAACGATTTGATGGGGCACTTAAAGGATTTGGCGGCTGCCCCATGGCCAAAGACGAACTGACCGGAAATATTGCCACGGAAAACATCGTCCAGTTTTTAGAGGAAGAGGGAGTAAAAACGGGTATAGACCAGGATGCACTACAGGAAGCTCTGATCATGGCAAATAGCATATTTCCTCAGGGGACAAAATAAATTGGATCAAACGTCCTTCCGCACCCGCCACAGCGAATTCAGGAAATAGCCCTGGGAATCCGTCAGGTGTTTTTCAATCTTAAATCCTGCGGAGGCTGCAAGTTGCTCAACACCACGAAGGTTATACTTGAAGGAATATTCAGTATGTATCGGCTCCCATTTATGGAAGGTAAAGCTTCTGTCGAGCTCCGCAATATGCACCTCCTGCTCTTTTAGGCTTATCAAAAAACTCTCTATGGCGCCTGAATTCGGGTTGTAGGTGGAGTAAAAGCGGAAATTGTCCAGATCGAATTCGCCACCGAGTTCGCGGTTTATGCGTTTTAGCAGGTTCAGATTGAACTGAGCCGTCACCCCTTTGGAGTCATTATAGGCGCTGCGCAGAGTATCAAGGTCTTTTTGCAGGTCGAAACCAATGGCCACCAGATCGCCATCATGAAGGCTGTTCCACAGGCTCCTGAGGAAATCTCCGGCCTGGGGCAGGTTGAAGTTGCCGATGTTGGAGCCCATGAACAATACGAAATTGCGCCTTTCAGAACTATTCTTTAGCCACCGCAACCCGCGGAAATATTCTGCCACCAGTCCTTTCATTTCCAAACCCGGATACGCTTCTGCAAATTGAGCCAGCAAACCTTTAATTGCCTCTTCGGAGATATCAATGGGAATATACTGGAAGTCAAGATCCTTTTCCAGAAAATGCTTCAGCAAAATTTTGGTTTTGCGGCCGTCACCCGCTCCGAGTTCCACCAGATTAAAAGGCTCGCCTGCAGCAAGGGCGGCAAAGTATTCTTTATGGTTTTCGAGGATCTCTTTTTCGCAGCGGGTGGGGTAATATTCCTCCAGTTCCATGATTTGGCTGAAGAGCCTGCTCCCTTCATTATCGTAGATATACTTTGAGTGAAGCCGCTTAGTGTCGCTGGTCAGGCCCAACAATACATCGGTGAGGAAACCCTCGAAGCGTGTATTTTCCTGGGTGGGATCAGTGTCCGCCAATATCTCGAATCGGGGTTTGGTGGTTTGGGTCATCTATATTTATTTACAGGTCTTCTGCCAGGCGAATTCCGGAAAACTGCCAGCGTTTGTCAGGATGAAAGAAGTTACGGTAAGTGATACGGATATGACTGCGGGGTGTGGCGCAGGAGCCTCCGCGCAACACCATCTGGTTTATCATGAACTTGCCGTTGTATTCGCCAATTGCGCCCTCTGCGCGTGAATAGCCAGGATAGGGGAGGTAAGCGCTGTGCGTCCATTCCCAGTTATTTCCCAGCATTTGTTTAATGGCGGCCTGCTCATCTTCAGCAGGCGAAACAGGATGCAGAAATCCATTTTCGGCAAAATGGCCTTCTGAAGCTGTCGGCATTATTTTCCGGGCGGCAATTTCCCATTCGGCTTCTGTGGGCAATCGTTTGCCTGCCCAGCTTGAAAAGGCTTCTGCCTCATAAAAGCTGATGTGTGTGACGGGCACTTTTGGATCTACTTTTCGCAATCCCTGAAGCGTCATTTCGTGCCATTCGCCATCAATCTGTTCCCAATATTCCGGGGCTTTCCATCCGTGGAGGTTTACGAGGTCCCAGCCTTCGCCCAGCCAATGCCGGAAATCTTCGTATCCGCCATCGTGCATAAACTCCAGATATTCACCATTGGTAACCAGCGTATTACGCAATTTAAAACCCTGGCTGAAGACCTTATGTTTCTTGCGTTCATTGTCCCAGGCAAATCCGTCTCCTTCAAATCCGATATCATAGATGCCTTCTGGATATAGAACATACTCAGGCATAATTTGCGAAGCGGGTGCCGGTGGAGAGATGTTCTGATATACAGGATGCAGCGGGTTTTTAGCCAATATGTATTTAAGGTCGGTTACCAGCAACTCCTGGTGTTGCTGCTCATGTTGCGTTCCGATAAGGGTGATTTCCCTGATGTCATCCCAATCCTGTTCGTCAGCATTCTCCAGCAGGTGGATCATGCGCTCATTGATCTTTGCCCTGTAGCTGTAAACTTCCTTAACTGTGGGCCTGGAGAGATGGCCGCGCTTGTGCCGTTCCCATTTTTCACCAAAAGAATTGTAGTAGGAATTGAAGATAAAGGCATATGCTGGATGAAAAGGCTTGTAATCCGGCTGGAATTCTTGTAGCAGAAAGGTTTCGAAAAACCAGGTAGTATGGGCGAGGTGCCAGCGGGGAGGACTTACATCCACCACGGGTTGTGGAATATAATCTTCTTTTTCAAGGGGTTCGCAAAGTCTTTCTGTTTGCTGCCTTACTTCTTCAAAAAACCGAATCAATTGCTGTCGCGCCACCTTCGGTTTCAGCAGTACAGCTTCTTCCGTACTTTCCATTTTCGCTGTGATAAATTTATGAATTATCTGAACGTGCCCGGGATAAAAGAGTTTACGAGTGATCAGTGAACACATTGAACAGCGAATGTCGTACTGGCGTGGAACTCTTTTCTTTTGTCACTAATATTCCACATTGGGCTAATAAAAATTAGGTTAATTTTGCCGCCTCATTTTTAAAGTTCAAAAATTATATTATGAAAAGAAACTACTTTAGTTTATTTGGTGCATTATTAATCGCAGGCCTGCCGGCTAAGGCGCAATCACCGGAAATTACTCAAAGCAACTACTCTGCTGCCGGAGATACCTTTACACTGCAGATGGCGGATACCACTTCGTTTTCAATAGGCAATGCCGGAAGTAACGAAACCTGGGATCTGAGCGGTATTACCCTTAATGGGACTAAGGTCTTTATGGATGCCACAGTGATTACCGGAACCCCTTATGAGGATGACTTTGACGCTGCTGATTTAGCCATAGAAGAAGATGATGTTTACCGTTATTATTTGCTCAATAGTGGTGGATTTACCTCATTAGGCGAAGGCTATGAGGATGGCGGAATCAACATTTTGATGCAGCATAGCAGGCCTGAGAAACTTGCTGAATTCCCAATGGAATATCAGGATATGATCACAACAGATATAGTAGCATATACAACTGCGCAGGGAATGAGCACTGAAAGGAAAGGCGAAACCACAGTGGAAGCCGATGGTTACGGCACGCTGAGACTGCCTGGCAATCGTAACTATTATGATGTACTTCGCATCAAAGTTATCCGGAACTATACGGACAGCACGAATCCTACCGGCACTACTCCATTTTATACGGACGGAGTGCAGGAAATTTATTACTGGTATTCTGAAACTGAAAAGGGTTATTTGGCCAGGCACCAGCGCATTCTCGAAGTTAATCGCAGCAATGGCAATGTGTTGCGTAAATCAACAACTGCCGGTATAGTGCCGAAGGGATCAGGCCAGGTTGGCATTGCACAACGCGCGGAAGCTGCGGAAGATTTTCGCATTATGCCAAATCCGGCTAAGGATCGCATTATGGTGAATTTTACCGTGAAGGTAAATCAACCGGTGAAGATTACGCTGTACAATCTTCTTGGTAAAAGTGTAATGCAGGAGTCGTTTACGGCTGTTACAGGTCTTCAGCAGAAAGCACTGGAGGTAAGCGGTTTGCCCCGTGGTGTGTATCTTCTTAGCGTTGAATCCGCTGAAGGTGTAAGCACCAGGCGTGTTGCACTGCATTAAGAATTAAATTACAATTAAATAAAGAAGAGCCGCTCCTGTAAAAAGGTAGCGGCTCTTATCATTTATTGGGGCTTGCGTCATTTACTCCTCACCTTCGGAAGCCACAAGCAGGAAATTGCCCGAAAAATCTACTGAGTGATACTTATCATCGCGACCCTGGAACTGTATGGAGCCATGCACCTGCCAGACGCCATTTTTGCTCCGGATCCCGCTTATTTCTCCCTCGTTTATGGCATAATACCCTCGGCCCAGGCAGAAGCAACCAACCAGATAATTGGCTCTTGCATCACTAAGGTCTTCAGCTTTTAGCGAGAAACTCTTTGCTTTGGCGGGAATTTGCCACATCAGCCGCATGGTCCATTCATCATCGGCAATCTCATCTTTGCCGGCATTTTTTACTTCATATTCAAAAACCAGCGAGTCGCCCTTCTGGCGGGAGAAATATTGGGGCTGCGCATTAATTGATGCGTTTTTGAAATAACGGAAGGTGGTATCGGGATCACCCGGCATTTGTGCATTTGCCGGTCTTGCGGCTACCAGAAGCAATGGAAGCACCAGGAGAAACATACATCGTTGAAGACAGTACTGCATTTTTTATTTTAAAATTTAATGTAATCAGGTTTATTGTTAATTCCATT